>JAYUHT010000191.1:0-15476 GCA_043766725.1 Burkholderiales bacterium
CGCTGCCGCGGCACGGCAGGGGTCGAGCGCGAGTTCTTCATCTGGGGTGCCACCGCCGCCATGCTGCGCAATCTTTACCACGTGCTGGGCAGTTAGAGACCTCGGAGCTCGGCCGCAGTGCCTGGCTATGATCCGGCCACGATGAGTTTCTTTGCCGTCCTCCTGGCGTTGTTGATCGAACAAGCCAAGCCTCTGCCACCCGACAACTTCGTGCACCAAGCCTCGGCGGATTGGGCCGAGCTCATCGGCCGTAATTTCGACGCCGGGCGCGGTCACCATGCCTGGGTGGTTTGGGCCATGGCGGTGGTGGCGCCGGCCCTGCTGACCTGGCTCGTCTACTTCGGCTTGACCCAGGCGAGCGTGCTGCTGGCGCTGGCTTTTGATGTGGCCGTGCTCTACCTCACGCTGGGCTTTCGCCAGTTCAGCCACTGGTTCACCGACATCCGCGACGCGCTGGAGCGCGGCGATGACGAGCAGGCGCGCAGCCTGCTTTCGCGTTGGCAGCGGCTTGACGCCAGCACGCTGCCACGCGAACAGGTGTTGCGCCATGTCGTGGAGCAGGCGCTGCTTGAAGCGCACCGCCACGTCTTTGGTGTGTTCTTCTGGTTCGTGGTGATGTCCACGCTGGGCCTGGGCCCGGCCGGTGCGGTGATGTACCGCATGGCCGGCTACATGGCTCGCCACCGCTCGCGCGATGCGGACGCGGCCCATGCTCTGGCGCATGAGCGGGTGCAGCAGGCGGCGTTAGCCGCCTTTGACTGGATTGACGCCATGCCCGCGCGCTTGACCGCGTTCGGCTTTGCCGTGGTGGGCAACTTCGAGGAAGCCATCAACGGCTGGCGGCGCGATGCTGGCCTGTGGCCGCGCACGCATGAAGGTGTTATTTTGGCGGCCGCCGCCGGTGCGCTTGGCGTTCAGTTGGGTGGCGCCACGCCGGGTGCATCCCTGGAGCCCAGCCACCTGCAAAACGTGGTCGGCCTGGTTTGGCGTTCGGTGGTGCTGTGGATGCTGTTGCTGGCGCTGCTGTCGCTGGCGCACGTGCTCGGCTGAGCGGGTCTATCTGCGCGCGCTTTCCAGCTCTTCAAGAATCTGCCCATATACGCGCAGCCGCGCATCGCTGATCTGCCCCAGCGCCGCGGCGGCGAGCACGCCACAACCCGGCTCATGGCGGTGGCTGCAGTTGTAGAAACGGCAGTGGCCCAGGTGGGCGCGCAAGTCGGGCATCCAGTTGGCCAGCTCTTCGGCATGGATGTGCTGCAAGCCAAACTCCTGAAAGCCGGGTGAGTCAATCACCGCGGCGCTGTTCTCGGCGTCGAGCCAGTACCAACTGGTGTGGGTGGTGGTGTGGCGCCCGGCCTTCAGGGCTTGAGAGATTTCGCCCACCACCGCCGCGGCCTGTGGCAGCAGCAGGTTGATCAGCGTGCTCTTGCCCGTGCCGCTGGGCCCCAGCACCAGGGTGCGCTTAGCCGCCAGGTGCTGCATCAAGGTGGCGCGTGAGGCATCGGGTTGCTTTTTCAAGCTCAGCTCGATCACGCCTACGCCCATCGCGCCATAGGGCTGCAAGCGCTTGCGCGCCAGTTCGGTGGCGGGCAGGTCGATCTTGTTCAGCCCGATCAGCGTGCCGATGCCGGCCTGCTCGGCGGCGATGAGTGCGCGCGCGAGCTGCGATTCACTGAACACCGGCTCGCCGGCCACCAGCATCAGCAATTGGTCGATGTTGGCGGCGAACGACTTGGTGCGAAAGTCGTCTTGCCGAAACAGCAGATTGCGTCGCGGCACGGTGGCCTCGATCACACCTTCGTCGCCGGCGTCGGCCCACATCACGGCATCACCCACCACCACATCGAGCTTCTTGCCGCGCGGGTGGCACAGGCCGCGCACGCCGGCCGTTTCCACCAGGGCGTGGCGGCCATGCGTGGCCACCACCAGGCCTTCGCGCAGGCCCACCCGCAAGCGCAGCGCTGCCGCGTCAAGCGCCATGCGCGGCCAGGGCGGCCAGGCGTTCGCCGGCCGGCGGGTGCGAATAGTAGAAGCGCACGTACAGCGGGTCGGGCGTCAGGGTCGAGGCATTGTCTTCATGCAGCTTGAGAAGGGCCTGGGCCAGGTCAGCGCTGCGGGCTTGCGTGCAGGCGTAGGCATCAGCCTCGAATTCCTGGCGCCGCGAGAAATGCGCCAGCAGCGGCGAGACGAAGAAGCTGAACACCGGCAGCGCCAGCGCAAACAGCAGCAGCGCCAGCGCATCGTTGGGTGCATTCAAATTCGGTGCCACGCCCAGCCCGCCATAAAACGCGGGTTGGCGCGACAACCAACCCAGCAGCGCCAGCGCAGCCAGGCTGAAGGTGAAGATGCCGGCCATGCGCTGCAAGACATGGCGGTGCTTGAAGTGGCCCAGCTCGTGGGCCAGCACGGCTTCAACTTCGCCGCCGTTCAGCCGCGCCAGCAAGGTGTCGAAGAACACCACCCGCTTGGATGCCCCCAGGCCGGTGAAGTAGGCATTGGCGTGCGCCGAGCGGCGGCTGCCGTCCATCACGAACAGGCCTTTGGCCGCAAAGCCGCAGCGCTGCATCAAGGCCTTCACACGCTGAGCCAATTGCTCGTCAGCCAAAGGCTCGAACTTGTTGAACCAGGGCGCAATGACGGTGGGGTAGACGACCAATAACACCAGGTTGAAGCCGACCCAGACGGCCCAGGCCCATAGCCACCACTGCGCGCCAGCCGCCGCCATCAGCCACAGCACCAACGCGGCCAGCGGCAGGCCGAGCAGCGTGCCCACGGCCAGGCCCTTGAGCATGTCCAGCAGCCACAAGCGCAGAGTCATGCGGTTGAAGCCGAAGCGTTGCTCCAGGCGAAACGTTGCGTACCACTCCAGCGGTAAGTCGAGCGTGCCGCTGATGAACGAAAACGCCACCAGCAGGGCGAGCTGGTAGGCCATGCCGCCCCATTGCGGCAACACGGCGTCGCGCACGGCCTGGTTCAAGGCATCCAGGCCGCCCAGCAGCGTCCAACCCACCAGCCACACGGCACCCAGCGTCAGGCTGACCCAGGCCAGCCGGCTCTTGGCCAAGGTGTAGTCGGCCGCCTTCTGGTGCGCCGCCAGCGTCACGCTGCCGGCAAACGCCGCGGGCACGCTGCCGCGGTGTTGGGCCACGTGGCGGGTCTGGCGCGTGGCGAGCCAGAACTTCAGCGTCAGGCTGGCCAGCAGGGCGGCGGCGAAGATGTGGGCGAGGGTGGTTTCATGCATGGGGGCGCGAGTGTAGGCCTGGGTGAGAATCCCCCGCTTCACTTTGCCCGCCGCGGCCTTAGCCCATGCCCGAGATCGACCTGCCCGCCCACGACGACAACCTGATCTGGATCGACCTGGAAATGACCGGCCTGAAACCCGACAGCGACCGCATCATCGAACTCGCCCTGGTGGTGACCGACGCGAAAGTCACGCTGCGCATCGAAGGCCCGGTGATTGCGATTCACCAGAGCGACGCTACGCTCGATGCGATGGACGCCTGGAACAAAGGCACGCACGGACGCAGCGGCTTGGTGGATCGCGTCAAGGCATCGGTTATGGATGAAGCCGCCGCGCAGGCTGAAGCCATCGCGTTCCTGAAGCGCTATGTGAAGCCGGGCAAGAGCCCGATGTGCGGCAACAGCATTTGCCAGGATCGCCGCTTCCTGGCTAACCACATGCCCGCGCTGGAGTCGTACTTCCATTACCGAAACCTCGACGTGAGCACGCTGAAGGAACTCGCGCGGCGCTGGAAGCCGGCCGTGCTGGACGGCATCAAGAAGGCACAGTCGCACACCGCGCTGGCCGACATCAACGAGTCCATCGACGAACTCCTGCATTACCGCGAACATTTCCTGGCGCTGTAGCTGAATCGGGGGAACCCGCGTACAATGCGCCCACGGCCTGGGTTCCAGGCCGTTCGTTCATCCCTGTTGATCCTTGCCCTTGCAGAACATTGCATCGGTGGCCTGACGCAAGTTCAGGTTGGTCGGCGGCGATGCCGTCGACGAGATCACAGACAGTGCCTTTGGCACTGCCCACTCGAAGACTTCACCCTAGGCAAAGCAACGCTGCTGCGTTGTACGCCGGTGCGCGCTTGCGCTCGCGCCATGTATTTCGAGACCAACATGAGCTTTGATACTTTGGGCCTGCACCAGGCCTTGACCGACGCCGTGCGTGACGCCGGCTATGCCACGGCCACCGCCGTGCAACTGCAAGCCATTCCGCCGGCCATGGCCGGGCGCGACCTGATGGTGTCGGCCAAAACCGGCAGCGGCAAGACCGCGGCCTTCGTGCTGCCGGCCCTGCACCGCGTGCTGCTGGCCCGCGCCGCACTGCCGGCCGGCACGCCCGCGCCGCGCACCGCCAGCCCGCGCGTGCTGGTGCTGGTGCCCACCCGTGAGCTGGCCATTCAAGTGGCCAAGGCGTGTGATGGCTACGGCCGCCACATCCGCGGCCTGCGCGTGGCCACCGTGGTGGGCGGCGTGCCTTATGGCGCGCAGCTCAAGGCCTTGCGTGGCCCGCTCGATGTGCTGATCGCCACCCCCGGGCGGCTGATCGACCACCTGCAAAGCGGCAAGGCGCAACTCAATGCCGTGCAGATGTTGGTGTTGGACGAAGCCGACCGCATGCTCGACCTGGGCTTCATCGACGACATCCGTTTGATCGGCGAGAGCCTGCCCAAAGAGCGCCAGACCATGATGTTCAGCGCCACCTTTGCCGGTGCCGTGGGCGCCCTGGCCAAGAGCCTGACGCGCGACCCGCAGCGCCTGGAAGTGGCCTCGCACACGGACACGCATGCCGACATCGAACAGCGCCTGCATTGGGCTGACGACCTGGCGCACAAGAACGCGCTGCTCGACAGCATCCTGACCGAACGCAGCGTCGAGCAAGCGCTGGTGTTCACCAGCACGCAGCGCGACGCCGACATCCTGGCCGACCGCCTGGCCGACATGGGCCACGCCGTGGCCTCGCTGCACGGTGGCATGCCGCAGGGCCGGCGCAACCGCGTGCTGCAAGGCCTGCGCTCGCAGCACCTGCGCGTGCTGGTGGCCACCGATGTGGCCGCGCGCGGCATCGACGTGCCCACCATCAGCCACGTCATCAACTACGGCCTGCCGATGAAGGCCGAAGACTATGTGCACCGCATCGGCCGCACCGGCCGCGCCGGGCGCACCGGCTTGGCTGTAACGTTAGCCGAGCGGCGCGACGCCGGCATGATCCAGCGCATCCAGCACTTCACCACCCAGCGCATTCCCATGGCCACCATCGTGGGCCTGGAGCCGCGCCGGCCTGCGCCCACCTCGGCCGTGCCCAGCCGCAGTGAAATGCGCCCCGGCGCCCGCCCGGCACCGCGCAAGGCCTGGGCCAAGCCTGGCAGCAGGCCAGATGCCAAACCGGAATGGAAACCGGCCGGCCCCGCGGTCGGGCATCTGGGCGGCAAGCCGTTCGAGCATCGCGCGCCCACGCCGGCTGCCAAACCGTTCGCCAAACCGTTCGCGAAGCCGGCCGGTACCAAGCCTTTTGCCAAGCCCTTCGGCAAGCCGTTCAGCCGGCCTTCAGAAGGCTAAAGGCTGGCTTGCTGGGCTCAAACGCCGAGCAAATCCACCTCGAACACCAGCGTGGCGTTGGGCGGGATCACCCCGCCCGCGCCGCGTGCGCCGTAGCCCAGCTCGGGCGGAATCAGCAGCACGCGCGTGCCGCCCACGCACATGCCTTGCACGCCTTCGTCCCAGCCGCCGATCACCTGGCCGTCGCCCAGCGCGAACTGGAACGGCTGGCTACGGTCTTTGCTCGAATCGAACTTGGCGCCGCGCCCGTTGGGGCGTTGCGGGTCGTGCAACCAGCCCGTATAGTGAACTGAAACGTTAGCGCCGGCTTGCGCCGTGGCGCCGGTTCCGGCCGTGGTGTCGTCGTACTGAAGGCCCGAGGCGGTGGTGATCATGTTGCGTCCTGTGCGTTGAGAAAAGCGCGCGATGATGCCATTGCTTCGGCAGCGCTTTGACTCAGCCAGCGCGCGGCCCACAGCGGCACCGCGGCTTGCAGCCAATCGGCCGTGTTGGCGGCCAGCACAGGCGGCAGGCCCAGCACTTGCGCGGCTTGCTGCAAGGTCTTGACCGGGTCGTGCAAGTCCAGCGCACCGGCGCCGTTTTGCTTGGAGAGTTTTTCACCGTCGGCCGCCAACACCAGCGGCACATGCAGGTAGCTGGGCGTGGGCAAGCCCAGCGCGCGCTGCAGCCAGATCTGGCGCGCCGTGTTGTCGGCCAGGTCGGCGCCGCGCACCACGTGCGTCACGCCCTGGCGCGCATCGTCCACCACCACCGCGAGTTGATAGGCCCAGGGCCCGTCGGCACGCTTGAGCACGAAGTCACCCACCTCGCGCGCCACGTCTTGCTGCTGCGCACCCAGGCGGCGGTCTTGCCAGGTGACCAAGCTGTCATGCCCTGCGCGTTGCGTGAGCAGGCGCACGGCGCGCTCGGGGCGGCCATGCAGGCCGGTGCGACAGGTGCCGGGGTAGACGCGGTCTTCATGCCGCTGGCGCTCCAGGCCCAGGCCCAACCACACGTCGTCGATCTCGCGCCGCGTGCAGCCGCAGGGGTAGGCCCAGCCCTGCTCGAGCAGCTGCCGCAGCGCAGCTTCATAGCCAACGCTGCGCTCACTCTGGCGTTGCGGTGGCTCGTTCGCCTGCAATCCTAGTTGCGCCAATTGACCGAGGATGATGCCTGCCATGCCGTGCGGGCAGCGCGCAGCATCAACGTCTTCGATGCGCACCAACCAACGCCCCCCGTGCGCGCGGGCATCCAACCAACTGGCCAGCGCCGCCACCAGCGAGCCGGCGTGCAGCGGCCCGGTGGGTGATGGTGCGAAGCGGCCAGTGGGGGGCATGGGCGGCATGGGCGTGGGGCGGTCAGGGCTCATGCCCTGGCATCGTAGGGGGTGGGCAAAGCGTTTTACAGTGTGCGCTCGTCAACGAAAGACACGCCATGCTTACCCTTCGCAAAAGTGCCGAACGCGGCCAGGCCGACCATGGTTGGCTGAACAGCCAGCACAGCTTTTCATTCGCCGACTATCAAGACCCGACGCACATGGGTTTTGGCAACCTGCGCGTTATCAATGAAGACCGCATCGCACCGGGCACGGGTTTCGGCACGCATGGCCACCGCGACATGGAAATCGTCAGCTACGTGCTCAGCGGCGCGCTGGCGCATGAAGACAGCCTGGGCACCAGCGGCGAGCGCGGCATCATCCGCCCGGGCGACGTGCAGCGCATGAGCGCCGGCACCGGCGTGCGCCACAGCGAGTTCAACCACTCGGCATCCGAGCCCACGCACTTCCTGCAAATCTGGCTGCTGCCGCGCCGCGAAGGCATCGCGCCGGGCTATGAGCAAAAACATTTCACTGAAGCTGACAAACGGGGTCGCCTGCGCCTGGTGGCCAGTGAAGACGGGCGCGACGGTTCGATCACTGTTCATGCCGATGCGGCGCTGTATGCCGGCTTGCTGGATGGCGCTGAGCAAGCGCGCCTGAATCTGAACCCGAGCCGCCTGGCCTATGTGCACCTGATTCGCGGCGCGCTGCGGGTGAACGACACGCTGCTTGCCGGCGGCGATGCGGCGCTGCTGCACGGCGAAAGTGCTGTCGAGTTGAGCGCGGGCTCAGGCGCCGAGGTGCTGGTGTTCGACCTGGCGCCGTAGCTTGGTTCAATCGAGCGTGAGGGAAGCCGGCGCAGCAAACACCGCATCGAGCACATGGCACAGCGCGTGATAACTGATGAGATGAGCTTCCTGGATGCGTGCCGTGGCCACCATCGGGGCCACCACCGCGCACTCCACCATGGCGGCCAGCTTGCCACCGCTGCCGCCGCAAAACGCCAGGGTGCGCAGGCCCAGCTCGCGGGCGCGCTGCATGGCCGCCACCACGTTGGCTGAGTTGCCCGAGGTGCTCAAGCCCCAGGCCACATCGCCCGGCCGGCCCAGGCCTTCGATCTGGCGTGCGAACACGGAATCAAACGCATAGTCGTTGCTCCAGGCGGTGAGCATCGAGCTGTCAACGGTGAGGGCCACCGCCGCCAGCGCCGGGCGTTCGCGCTCGAAGCGGCCCATCAGTTCAGCGGCAATGTGTTGCGCATCGGCCGCCGAGCCACCGTTGCCGAAGATCAACACCTTGCCGCCCGCGCGCAAGGCACGCGCCAACATCAGCGCCGCGCGTTCGAGTTGGCCCAGGTAGTTTGGATCGTTAAGCGCCAGCAAGCCCTGCGTGGCGCGCTGCACGTTCTGGCGCAACAGTTCGGTGAGTTCATTCATGGGGATGCCTGGCGTTTGAAGAAAGGCCGATGAAAAGGCACCGGCGGTCAACCCGGCTCGCGCCGGCGGATGCGCGCAATGAGCTGGGTGGATGAATGGCCGGGCAGGAACGGCAGGATGCGCACCTCGCCGCCGGCGGCGCGCACGGCCTGGCCGCCGGCCACCTGCTCGGCGGTGTAGTCGCCGCCCTTGACCAGCACATGCGGCAACAAGGCACTGACGAGTTGCTCGGGCGTGTCTTCATCGAAGGCCACCACGGCATTCACCGCGCCCAGCGCGGCCATCATGGAGGCGCGGGTAGCCAGGTCGTTGATCGGCCGCAGCGGGCCTTTCAGGCGCTGCACGGAAGCGTCGGTGTTCAGCGCGACGATCAGCACATCGCCCAGCGCGCGCGCTTGTTGCAGGTAGGCCAGGTGGCCGGGGTGCAGCAGGTCGAAGCAGCCGTTGGTCATCACCACCTTGTGGCCCAGGGCCTTTTGCTGTGCCATCCAGGCGTGGGCCTGCAGCGCGTTCATGGGCAAGGGCTGTTCGCCGGCATGGGCACGGCTGTCTTGTGCGTCGAGCTGCGCCAGCGCCTCGCGCAGCTCGGCCGCGCTCACGGTTTGCGCGCCCAGCTTGCCCACGGCCACACCGCCGGCGGCGTTGGCCGCGCGCACGGCCAGCGGCCAGGCGGCACCGCTGGCGCGCAGCACGGTCAGCGCGGCGATGACCGTGTCGCCCGCGCCCGAGACATCAAACACCTGCCGCGCCTGCGCGCGTTCGTGCAGCACCTGGCCGGGCAGGAACAGCGTCAAGCCTTCTTCGCTGCGCGTGACCAGCAGCGCCTGCAAGCCCAGCTGCTCGCGCAAGGTTTGCGCCTTGTCGAACAGTGCCGCGTCGTCGGCCCAGGCACCCACCACCGCGCGCAGCTCACCACGGTTGGGGGTGATGACGCTGGCGCCGGCATAGCGCGCGTAGTCGTCGCCCTTGGGGTCGACAAAAACCGGCTTGCCCGCTTGCCGAGCGCTGGCAATCAACCGCGCCACATGCTGCAAGGTGCCCTTTCCGTAGTCACTCAGCACCACGGTGTCGTGCTGCGCCAGCAAGCTTTCCAGCTCGGCGCTGGCGGCCAACACCACCTCTTGGCCGGGCGTGCCCTCGAAGTCAATGCGCATGAGCTGCTGGTGTTGGCCCATGGCGCGCAGCTTGATGGTGGTGCGCAGGGCAGCATCAACATGCAGCCGGGCGTCGATGCCGGCTTCACGCAACATCGCACGCAATGCATGCGCGCCTTCGTCCTGCCCCACCACGCCGACCAGTGTGACCTGGGCGCCTAGCGCAGCCATGTTGCGCGCCACGTTGCCGGCGCCACCGGGCAGGTCTTGCACGCCGCTGACCTTCAGGATCGGCACCGGTGCCTCGGGCGAGATGCGAGCCACCTCGCCCGTCCAGTAGCGGTCGAGCATCACATCGCCCATCACCAGCACGCGGCACTGCGGCGCGCGTGCCAGGCAGTCAAACAGGGTTCGGGCCTCGTCGGTCATTTTTCCACTGCAGCCTGAAGTTTGGGCAGCAAGGCCTGCACCTCAGCCAGGCTGGCCACGGCGAGGGCCTGCTCGCGGCCGGCTTGGGCCGCCGTGGCGCCGAGCCAGCATCGCTGGCCCACGCCGGCAGCCAACGCGGCTTGCATATCGCGCGCGCCGTCGCCCACCATCAGCGAGCCGGCCAGGTCCAGGCGCAGTTGCGCAGCGGCTGCCAGGAACATGCCCGGCGCGGGCTTGCGGCACGTGCAGCGCTTGCGGTAGCGGCCGACCGTTGCGTCAGGGTGATGTGGGCAATAGCGCAGGTCGTCGATCTGCGCGCCTTGTTCGGCAAAGCGTTCCTGCACCCAGGCCATCAGGTCAGAAAACGCTGCTTCGCTGTACAGGCCGCGCGCAATGCCGGATTGATTGGTGACCACCACCACCGGCCAACCCACGTCATTGGCGTGACGCACCAGCTCGAAGATGCCAGGCAAGAATTCGAAACGCTCGGGCTCAAACACATAGCCTTGGTCGAGGTTGATCACGCCGTCACGGTCGAGGAACAAAGCCTTGCGCGGGAGGGCGTCGGGGCTGGCTGCCATGTCAAAGCAAGACCAGGCTGCGTTGCGGGCAAGGGTGTTGCAGCAACGTCTGTGCGCGCTCGAGCACAGGTGCCAAGCCGGGCCACTCAGGGTGGCGTTTGACGATGTGCACGCCCGGCCCCCACGGCGCCCACTGCTCCGGCTTGGTGGGGCCCATCACCCCGAGCAGCGGCGTGCCCACCGCGGCGGCCAGGTGGGCCGGGCCGGTGTCGTTGGCAATCACGAAACGCGCTTGCTGCAAGACGGCGGCAAACGCATTCAACGGCAGGCGCAGGCAACTGGCCAGGCCGCTGAATTGCTCGCCGGCAGATCGCTCTTCGGCCGCGTTGCCGGCCCCCACGACCAGCGTGTGGCCCTGTGCATGGAGCCGGCGTGCCAGTTCAATGAAGTGCGGCCAGACCTTGTCTTGCCGCTCCGACTTGCCGCCCGCAAAGGGGCACAGCACGATGTAGCCCGGCGCCAGCCCCGCCGCGGCCAGCGCGTCGCGCGCTTCACGCGCGCGCGCGCCGTCGATGCGCAAGGCAAGCGCCGGCGGCGCCGGTGAATCGGGCGGCAGATGCAGGAAGCGGCAGGCCAGCTCGTAAAAGCTTTCAACAATATGCACACGCTGGCTGAACGGCTCGCTGCGCGCTAGCAGCCAGCCGCGCGCCTCGTGGCGCACGCCCACGGCGCGCAGGCCGGCCAGGCGCATTTCAAGCGCCGATGAAAACGAGTACGGCAAGACCAGGGCGTTGTCGCGCCGCGTGAAGGCTGGGTCGGCCTGTGCAGCCTCATGTTTGAGCTTGCGCAACTGCGCCACGCGCGCGCGCAGCGTTGTTTCTGGCCGCGTGTGCACGGCCCAACCCTGGCCGCGCAACAGCTCGGCGGCCCAGGGCTTGCCCACCAATTGCAGCGCATGGCCGTGGTCGTGCAGCAGTTGCAGCGCAGGCAGGCCCAGCAGCACGTCGCCAATCCAGTTGCGCAGGCGCACGATCAAGGGGCCCGGCGCTGGGCCTGTCTTTGGGCTTGACATGTCAGTTCTGCAAGAAGGCCAAGACCGGTATGACGGTTTGCGCCGGGTCTTCTTCCTGCGGCACATGGCCCAGGGCGTCGAACATCACCACGCGGCTGCCGGCAATGGCGTGCGCAAAAACCTGTGCCGTTTCAGGCGGGATCAGCCGGTCGCGCCCGCCCCACAAGATCAGCGTGGGCAGCTTCAAGGCGGCGATGCGTTCGCTGTCCTGGCCGATCACCGTTTGCTGGAAGCGCTGCACCAACGCGCGCCGGTTGCCTTCACGCAGCGTCAGCTCGTAGTAGCGCTCGACCAGGGCGGGTGTCACGAGATCGGGGTTGCCATACACGCTGCGCAAACTGGCCAAGACCAGCGGGCGCGGCAAGATCCAGTCGAGCCCCTTGTTCAATACCGGCAGGCGTGCAAAGGTGAAGGCGATGGGCACGTCGATCGGCTTGAACGGCGGCCCGCCGGCATCCACCAAGATCAGCTTGCTCACCCGTTGCGGTGCCAGCAGCGCGGTGCGCCACGCCACTTCACCGCCCAGTGAATTGCCACCGACCACGAAGCGTGGCACCTTCAGCGCGTCCATCACATCAAGCGCAAAGCGGGCATAGGTGTCGCCGCGATAGTCGGCCGCAGCGTTGGGCCCGGTCAGGCCGAAGCCGGGCAGGTCGATGGTGATCACGCGGCGCTGGGTGCGCAGCGCAGCCGCCCAGCCTTCCCAAGTGTGCAGGCTGGCCGAGGTGCCGTGCAGCAGCAGCACAGGCTCGGGGTCGCTCTTGGGGCCTTCATCGCGCACATGCACGAGCTGGCCCTTCACTTCAATGAAGTCAGACGGCGGCAACGCCCAGCGCGCCACCAGTGCCTGCACCGGCCAGTCGGGGGCTTGCGTCAGGGCCAGCGTCAATGCCGTGAGCAGCAACAGCACGCCGAAAAATTTCAAAGCCAGGGCCTTCATGCTTTGATTGTAGGAAGGGGTTCCGGCTCGACCCACTCCATACAATTGCGCATGAACTTCGTCCACCTGCGCACCCACACCGAGTACTCCGTTGTCGACGGCATGTTGCGCATCGACGAAGCGGTGGCTGCGGCGGCGCAAGACGGCCAGGCGGCACTGGGTTTGACCGACCTGGGCAACCTGTTTGGCTGCGTGCAGTTCTACCAGGCATGTCGCGCCCAGGGCATCAAACCCATCATCGGCGTGGACGTGTGGATGCAGCCCGAGGCCGGGGAAAGGCAACCCAGCCGGCTGGCCTTGCTGGTGCAAAACCATGCCGGCTACCTGAACCTGTGCGAACTGCTGGCGCGGGCCTGGACGCAGAACACCCAGCGCAACCAGGCCTGGGTGCAGTGGGCTTGGCTGCACGAATTTGGCGCGGGTTTGATTGCGCTGTCGGGCGCCGACGGCGGCGCCATCGGCAGCGCCTTGTTGCAAGGTGATGCGGCGCGTGCCCAGGCCAAGGCCGAAGAACTGGCAGGCATTTTCAACGGGCGCTTTTACATCGAGCTGCAACGCTGCGGCGCTGCCAGCAACGAGCCTCACGTGCGCGCTGCGGCGCAACTGGCGGCCACGTTGAAGCTGCCTGTGGTGGCCACGCACCCTGTGCAGTTCTTGCAGGCCGAAGACTTTGAAGCGCATGAGGCGCGCGTGTGCATCGCCGATGGCGAAACGCTCGCCAACCCGCGGCGCACCAAGCGCTTCACGCCGGATCAGCACTTCAAGAGGCGCGAACACATGGTGGCGCTGTTTGCCGACCTGCCGGCGGCATTGAGCAACACGGTGCACATTGCGCGCCGCTGCAACCTGATGTTAGAGCTGGGCAAGCCGCAGTTGCCGAACTTTCCCATTCCCGCTGGCCATGGCCTGGAAGACTACTTCCGCCAGGTGTCCATTGAAGGTCTGGAGCTGCGGCTGCAAGCCTTGTTTCCCGATGCGGCCCTGCGCGAACGCGAGCGTGCGCGCTACGTTGCGCGGCTTGAATTCGAGATCGGCGTGATCTTGAACATGGGCTTTCCGGGCTACTTCCTCATCGTCAGCGACTTCATCAAATGGGCCCTGGCCAACGGCTGCCCGGTGGGCCCGGGGCGCGGCTCGGGTGCGGGCTCGCTTGTGGCGTACGCGCTGTTCATCACCGGGCTGGACCCGCTGCGCTACAACTTGCTGTTCGAGCGCTTCCTCAACCCCGAGCGCGTGTCGATGCCCGACTTCGACATCGACTTTTGCCAGGCCAACCGCGAGCGAGTGATTGATTACGTTAAGGCCCGTTATGGCCGCGACGCGGTGAGCCAGATCGCCACCTTCGGCACCATGGCGGCCAAGGCCGCGCTGCGCGATGTGGGCCGCGTGCTGGGCATGAGCTATGGGCATGTCGACAGCATCGCCAAGCTGATCCCGGCGCCACCGGGCAAGCAGGTCACGCTGGCGCGTGTGCCCGACAAGCCCGACCCGGGCGTGATCTATGCGCGCAAGGAAGCGCCCGAGCTGAACCAGCGCGAAGCCGCTGAAGAAGAGGTGGCCGAACTGCTGACCCTGGCCATGCGGCTTGAGGGCCTGGTGCGCAACGTGGGCATGCATGCCGGCGGCGTGTTGATCGCGCCGGGCAAGATCACCGACTTCTGCCCGCTGTACCAGCAACCGGGCAGCGATTCGGCGGTGAGCCAGTTCGCCAAGGATGATGTTGAAGCCATCGGCCTGGTGAAGTTCGACTTCCTCGGGCTGGCCACGCTGACGATTCTGGAGCTGGCCAAGGAATTCGTGCTGGCGCGCCGGCCACAACATGCCGGCTTCGACTACGACAAGTTGCCGCTGGACGATGCCAAGGTCTACCGGCTGTTCAGCCTGGGCCAAACCGAAGCCGTGTTCCAGTTTGAAAGCCGCGGCATGCAGGCCATGCTGAAAGAGGCCAAGCCGAGTCGCATCGAAGACCTGTTCGCGTTGAACGCGATGTTCCGCCCCGGGCCGATGGAGAACATTCCCACCTTCGTTGCGCGCAAGCACGGTAAGGAGCCGGTGAGCTACCCGCACCCGCTGCTCGAAGCGGTGCTGGGCGAAACCTATGGCGTGATGGTCTATCAAGAACAGGTGATGCAGGCCGCGCAGGTGCTGGCCGGTTTTTCGCTGGGTGCGGCCGACCTGCTGCGCCGCGCCATGGGCAAGAAAAGCCCCGAGGAGATGGCCAAGCAGCGCGCGGCCTTCCGCGACGGCGCGGCGCGCCAGGGCATCGCGCAGGCCAAGGCCGATGAAGTCTTCGACCTGATGGAGAAGTTTGCCGGCTATGGCTTCAACAAGAGCCACGCCGCGGCGTATTCGGTGCTGGCCTATCACACCGCCTGGCTGAAGGTGCATTGCACGGCCGAGTTCTACGCCGCCAACATGAGCGTGGAGGCGGACAACGCCGACAAGCTCAAGGTGTTGCTGAACGATGCCCGGCAATTTAACGTTTCATTCGAGCCGCCCGATGTGAACCGCGGCGTGCACCGGTTCGAGCCGGTGAGCGACACCCTCGTGCGCTATGGCCTGGGCGCCGTCAAAGGCACGGGTGCCGGCGCCATCGAGGCGATCGTGGCGGCGCGCGAAGGCTCCGCGGGCGATGGCGGCGGGCCCTATCGCAGCTTGTTCGACTTCTGCGCGCGCGTGGACCGCCAGCGCGTCAACAAGCGGGTGATCGAGGCGTTGATCAAGGCCGGGGCCTTCGACCGGCTGCACCCCCATCGCGCCAGCGCCCTGGCCAGTGTGAGCCTGGCCATGGACTGGGCCGAAACGCAGTCGGCCCACCAAGGGCAGGGCGGTCTGTTTGACTTTGCCGATTCGCACGCGGCGTCCACCCACGAGCCGGCGCTGGTGGCCGCGCCGGCCTGGAGCGTGCGCGAACGCCTGATGATGGAAAAGCAGGCGCTGGGTTTTTACTTGAGCGGCCATTTGTTCGAGCAGAACGAGGCCGAGGTGCGCCGCTTCTGCAAGCAGCGCATCGCCGACCTGGTGGATGCGCGCGAGCCGCAGCTGCTGGCTGGCATCGTCAGCGACATGCGGCAGGTGAACGGCCAGCGCGGGCGCGTCGTGATCTTCAAGCTCGA
>JAYUHT010000192.1:0-15434 GCA_043766725.1 Burkholderiales bacterium
CAGCCGGCGTTGGCGAAATATCACCCCGTTGAGTGGAAACCCGGCGCTCAGTTCGACACCGATGACGAGCTGGCGCGGCTGGCCGGCGACATCGCCACCACCATCTTCCACCCCGTGGGCACCACGCGCATGGGCCGCGCCGACGACCCGCTGGCCGTGCTGGATTCGCACTTGCGCGTACGTGGCGTGCATCATTTGCACGTGGTGGATGCTGGCGCGATGCCAGTGATCACTAGCGGTAACACCAACTCCCCGACCTTGATGTTGGCCGAGCGCGCATCAGCCTGGCTGTTACAGGATACATAGGAGTGAGGGGGGCTAACCCCATGCTGCATCGACCGTGTGCTGCCCATAATTGCGTGGCCAAACCGGAGACTGCGTAGGAATCACCCACGGGCCTGTTCCGTGTCCTGCGCAGAGCCTCCCATTGGCACAGGGAGTCGCACTCAACGGGCACGGATCCGTGAGGCGCTTCGTACAACGAAAGCGACGCACATGCCAACGTATCTCACCATCAACGAGTCCATGCGCACGGTCATGGCGCGCATCACCCGCCAGGGCGAACTGCACCAGCAGAACTTCCCGCTCACGCAGTTCAAGACCTGGGACAAGGCCGAACGCGCGGCCAAGCGCTGGGTCAAGGAATTGCTGCCCACGCTGCCGGTGGCGCACTCCACCAAAGGCAAGCTCACCCCGCGCAACAGCTCGGGCGTGGTCGGTGTGCGCCTGGCCAACGCCACGCGCAAGCGCAACGAGCGCACCTACCCCGATTGGCGCTGGGTCGCGTTCTGGCCGGGCTGCCCGCAGCCGGGCGGTGTGGGCTGGTCGGTCAAGGGCTATGGTGACCGCGATGCGTTCCTGAGCGCCTGCATTGCACGCGAACTTGAAACACTCGACCGCGAGGTGGTGGCCGCCGAGCTCAAGAGTCGTGGCGCCACGGCCAAGGAAGTGCGCACCTGGTTGCGCACCAAAAAGCAGGTAGCGCCGCTGTAGCCGATGACGATGAAACCCGGCTCCGTCAAGCCTGAAAGCCTGGCTGCGCAGGCCATGGGGTGGGTGGACGACGCCACGCGCGCCATCGCCCCACCTATCCACACCGCCACCACCTACCTGCGTGACCCCGACACCCAGTACCGCTCGGGGCGCGTCTATGCCCGCGACCACACCCCCAGCTTCGACCAGCCCGAGGCGCTGATCAGCGCGCTCGAAGGGGCGCACGCCAGCCTGTTGTTCGCCTCCGGCATGGCCGCGGCCACGGCGCTGTTCCAGGCCTTGAAGCCAGGTGACCATGTGCTGGCACCGCAGGTCATGTATTGGTCACTGCGCAACTGGTTGATGGGTTTTGCCACGCGCTGGGGGCTAACGGTTGAGTTGATTGACATGTCTTCGCCCGCCGCATTGCAAGCGGCGCTGCGACCCGGGCAGACCAAGCTGGTGTGGGTGGAAACGCCCGCCAACCCGCTGTGGACCATCACCGACATTGAAGCCACCTGCGCCGCCGCGCATGCCGCCGGCGCGGTGGTGGCGGTCGACTCCACCACGGCCACGCCGGTGCTCACCCAGCCGTTGGCCCTGGGGGCTGACTTCGTGATGCACGCCGCCACCAAATACCTCAACGGCCACAGCGACGTCATCGCCGGCAGCTTGAGCGCGCGTGAAGACTCAAGCCTGTGGCAAGGGGTGCGCCATGTGCGCGCACATGTGGGCGGTGTGCTCGGGCCGTTCGAGGCCTGGCTGCTCACGCGCGGCATGCGCACGCTGTTTCCGCGCGTGCGCACCGCGTGTGCTTCGGCGCAACGCGTGGCTGAGCACTTCGCGGCGCACCCGCAGGTGGCGCAAGTGCTGTATCCGGGCCTGCCCGGTTTCGCCGGCCATGCCGTGGCGCTGCGGCAAATGAAGGGCGGCTTCGGCGGCATGTTGTCGCTGCGGGTGCGTGGCGGCGAGGCGGCTGCCGTGGCCGTGGCCGCGCGGCTGCAACTCTGGAAGCGCGCCACCTCGCTAGGCGGCGTGGAAAGCCTGGTCGAGCACCGCTCAAGTGTTGAGGGTGCGGGCTCGCCGGTGCCGGTAGACCTGTTGCGCCTGTCGGTGGGCATCGAAGATGCTGGCGACCTGATCGCAGACCTGGACCAAGCGCTTCAGGGCTGACGCCTCACACCTGGCGCGGCGGCACAATGCCGCGCCATGATGGACCTGCTGACCGACCCACAGGCCTGGATTGCCTTCGGCACGCTCACCTTGCTGGAGCTGGTGCTGGGCATCGACAACATCATCTTCATCGCCATCTTGGTCGACAAGTTGCCGGCGCACCGGCGTGAGTTCGCGCGCCGCTTCGGCCTGTTCATGGCCATGTTCATGCGCATCGGGTTGCTGCTGGTGCTGGCCTGGGTGGTGGGCCTGGTCAAGCCGTTGTTCACCGTGGCCGGCCAGGCCATCTCGGGGCGCGACCTGATCCTCATATTGGGCGGCCTGTTCCTGATCTGGAAAAGCACCGGTGAGATCCACCAGTCGCTGGAGGGCGACACCGGTCATGAAGCCGGCAAGGTGCAGGCCACCTTCGGCGCCGTCATCTTGCAGATCATGGTGGTGGACCTGGTGTTCTCGCTCGACTCCATCATCACCGCGGTGGGCATGGTTGACGACGTGTCGGTGATGATCGCCGCGGTCGTGGCGTCGGTGGCGCTGATGATGATTTTCGCCGGCCCGATCGGCCGCTTCGTCTCGGAGCACCCCACCATCAAGATGCTGGCCCTGGCCTTACTGGTGGTGGTGGGTGTGGTGTTGGTGGCCGAAGGTTTTGACCACCATGTGCCCAAGGGGTACGTCTACTTCGCCATGGCCTTCGCGCTGGCCGTGGAGTTGATCAACATCCGCCTGCGCAAGCGCAGCGGCAAAGCGGTGCAGTTGCGCCCCCCGCACATACCGGGCGACTGAGCCGGTGCGGGCAATCTTTTCTGAACGCCAAACCGGAGATGGCCATGTCCCTGCCCACTCGCCTGCCTCGCTGCGCTGCCGCGCTCGTCGCACTGGCCGCCTTCACCCTGGCCGGCTCCGCCCGCGCCGCCTGGCCTGAAAAGCCGGTTCGCATGGTGGTGACGTTTGCCGCCGGCGGTGCCAGCGACATCGTGGCCCGCGCCATCGCCGAGCCGTTGGGCAAGGCCCTGGGCCAGCCGGTGGTGGTGGACAACAAGCCCGGCGCCGGCGGCACCATCGGCGGCCTGGAGGTGGTGCGCGCGGCGCCCGACGGCTACACGCTGATGCTGTCGAATTCCACGCCCACCTCGATCGGCCCGTTCACGGTGCCCAAGCCGCCGTACGACCCGGTGGCGCAGTTCACCCATGTTTCGATGCTGGGCGTGGCGCCGGTGCTGTTGATGGCGAACCCGAAGACCGGCCCGGCCAGCCTGAAGGACCTGCCCAAGGCGGCAGCCGCTGCGGGCTACACCTTCGGCAGCGGGGGCCCGGGTTCGATCGGCCACATCGTGGGCGAGATGACCAAGGCGGCGATGAAGATTCAGATGACCCACATTCCCTACCGCGGCGGCGCGCCGATGACCACCGACCTGATCGCCGGGCAGATTCCGCTGGGCATCGACGTCATCACGGCCTTCGTGCCGATGGTCAAGGCCGGCCAGATCAAGGCCCTGGCGGTGACCACGCACACGCGCTCGCCGCTGCTGCCCGAGGTGCCCACGGTGGTCGAGCTGGGCCTGCCGCAGTTGGTGGCCGAGAACTATTTCGGCGTTTCCGGCCCGGCCGGCCTGCCGCGCGAAGTCAGCGAGCGCCTGGCCAAGGCGCTGGCCGAAGTTTTGGGCGACCCGGCGCTGGTCAAGCGCTTCGAAGAGCTGGGCATCACGGTGGTGAAGATGGGCGGCGCTGAATTCAGCCAGTTCGTGGCCAAGCAGGTGGCCGACTGGGCCCCGGCCATCAAGGCCGCCGACGTGAAGCCGTGAGGCTGGGCCGAACTTAACCGCGGCGTTTTTTTCTACCCCACTCAAGGAGAACCCATGAACCACCGCCCATTGCTGAAGCCCGCGCTTGCCGCCATCCTGTCCCTGGCTGCTGCCTGGCCCGCCGCGGCGCAGAACGCGCTCGACGAGCTGCTGGCCAGGAAGCTGATCGTGATCGCCATCCCCACCGACTTCCCGCCCTATGGCTTCGTCAACACCGACTTGAAGCCGCAGGGGCTGGACATCGACATGGCCAACCACATCGGCGCCAAGCTCGGCGTGAAGGTCGAGCTGGTGCCGGTGACCAGCGCCAACCGCATTGCCTACCTGCAAACGCGCAAGGCCGACCTGGTGATCTCCACGCTCGGCAAGAACCCAGAACGCGAGCGCGTCATCGACTTCAGCGTGGCCTATTCGCCCTTCTTCCAGGCCGTGTTCGCCGCCAAGGGCGTGGCGGTCAAGGGCGCGGCCGACCTGGCCGGCAAGACGGTGGGCGTGACGCGCGGCGCCATCGAAGACATGGAGCTGACGAAGATCGCCCCGCCCAGCGCCGACATCAAGCGCTTTGAAGACAACAACGGCACCGTCTCGGCCTTCGTTTCCGGCCAGGTGCAGGCCATTGCCACCGGCGCCTCGGTGGCCGGCAACATGATGGCGCGCAACCCGCAACTGGCCACCGAGTACAAGTTCCTGCTGAAGGATTCGCCCAACTTCATCGGCGTGGGCAAGGGTGAAGACAAGCTGCGGCTGAAGGTCAACGAAATCATTGCCGCGGCCAAGGCGGCGGGTGACCTCGACAAGATGGCCCTGCGCTGGCTCGGCCGGCCGGCGGGCGACTTGCCGAACTGAACACGCTTCGCCACCACCGCGAGTTGCAGTCAAAGGCTTGCGTGATCAGCTTCGACTTCGGCGCCGTGCTGGAGCAGTGGCCGCTGCTGGCGCGTGGCGTGGCCTTCACGGTCGGGCTCACGGCGGTGTCGGCGGTGCTTGGCCTGGGCCTGGGCGTGGCCTGCGCCTGGGCGCGGTCGTGGGGGCCGAAGAGCCTGGCGGCGCTGGCCGCGGTGTATGTCGAGCTGATCCGCAACACGCCCTTCATCGTCCAGTTGTTCTTCATCTTCTTCGGCCTGCCCAGCCTGGGCGTGAGGCTCACGCCCGAAGCCGCCTCGGTGATCGCGATGGTCATCAATCTGGGCGCCTATGCCGCGGAGATCATTCGCGCCGGCATCGAGGCCACGCCGAGCGGCCAGGTCGAGGCCGGCCTGAGCCTGGCGCTGACCCGGGCCCAGGTCTTCCTGCGCGTGGTGCTGCCGCCTGCGCTGTCGCGCGTGTGGCCGGCGATGGTGAGCCAGATCATCATCGTCATGCTCGGCTCGGCGGTGTGCGGGCAGATCGCCACGCAAGAGCTGTCGTACTACGCCAACCTGATCCAGAGCCGCAACTTCCGCGCCTTCGAGGCCTACATCGTTGCCACCGCGATCTACCTGCTGCTGTCCATCGCCCTGCGGCAGTTGCTGCGCTGGGCCGGGCCGCGCTTTCTGTTCGGCCGCTGAGCCCGCAACACCGTGGTCGACTTCAGCCTCTGGGACATTCTGCGCAACCTGCTGCTCGCAGTCCGTTGGACCGTGGTGTTATCGCTGATGGCCTTTGTCGGCGGTGGCGTGGTGGGCCTGGCGTTGCTGGTGGCGCGCATTGCCCGCTGGCCCGGCGCGCAGCACGGCGTGGCGGGCTATGTGCAACTGTTCCAGGGCACGCCGCTGCTGATGCAATTGTTCCTGGCCTACTTCGGCCTGGCGCTGTTCGGCGTCAACGTGTCGCCGTGGGTCGCGGCCGCCGTGGCGTTGACGCTGTACACCAGCGCCTTCCTGGCCGAGATCTGGCGCGGCTGCGTCAACGCCATTCCCAAGGGCCAGTGGGAAGCATCGGCCAGCCTGGCCCTGAGCCTGGGTGAGCAGTTGCGGTATGTGATCGGCCCGCAGGCGCTGAAGATCGCCGTGCCGCCCACCGTCGGCTTTCTGGTTCAAGTCATCAAGGGCACGGCGCTGGCCTCGGTGATCGGCTTCATCGAGCTGACCAAGGCCGGCACGATGATCACCAACGCCACCTTCCGCCCCTTCACCGTTTACGCCTGCGTCGCCCTGCTGTACTTTGCCCTGTGCTACCCCATCTCCGCTTGGAGCCGCAAGCTCGAAAGAAAGCTCAACCGTGGCCGCTGATTTCATCATTCAAGTTGCAGGCCTGCGCAAGCGCTTCGGTGCCAATGAAGTGCTCAAGGGCATCGACCTTTCTGTGCATCCGGGCGAGGTGATCGCCATCATCGGCAAGAGCGGGTCGGGCAAGAGCACGCTGCTGCGCTGTATCAACGGTCTGGAGGAATTTCAAGAGGGCACGCTGACGGTGGATGCCCAGGCGCTGAAACACGGTGACGCCAAGGCGATGCGTGCGTTGCGCCAGCGCGTGGGCATGATCTTCCAGAGCTTCAACCTGTTCCCGCACCTGAGCGTGGGCCGCAACATCATGCTGGCACCGTCGCTCGTCAAAGGCCGCCACGGCGAGGCGGCTGAACAGCATTCGCGCAAGTTGCTTGAGCGCGTCGGCTTGAGCGAGAAGTTTGATGCCTTTCCCGACCAGCTTTCGGGCGGCCAGCAGCAGCGCGTGGCCATTGCGCGCGCGCTGGCCATGGACCCGGCCGTGCTGCTGTGCGACGAGATCACCTCGGCGCTCGACCCCGAGCTGGTGGGCGAGGTCTTGCGCGTGGTGGAGACACTGGCCGAAGACGGCATGACGCTGCTGATGGTGACGCACGAGATGAACTTCGCGCGCAAGGTGGCCGACCGCGTGGTCTTCATGCACGCCGGGTGCATCCACGAAATGGGCCCGCCGGCTGAACTGTTCGCCAACCCGCAAACGCCCGAACTGAAACAGTTCCTGTCGGCGTTGAACGATTGAGGGTGGCCATAATCTGCGCTGCCCGCACAGCGCTCACACACAGCGCACACACACAGCGCAATCAAACACCGAGGAGTCCGTTCATGATGTTCAAGCGAATGTTCCTGCACCCCGCCGCCTGGTCGGCCATCGCCACGCTGGCCCTGCTCGCCGGCTGCGGCAAGAAAGAGGAGCCCAAGGCCGCGGCACCCGCCAGCGCCGCCGCCGCAACGCCCAAGGCCGAGCCCTTGAAGATCGCCTTTGCCTACGTGGGCCCGGTGGGCGACGGCGGCTGGACCTTCGCCCACGACAACGCGCGCAAGGCGGTGGAGAAAGAGTTCGGCGACAAGGTGGCCACCAGCTTTGTTGAAAAAGTGCCCGAGGCAGCCGACGCCGAGCGCGTGTTCCGCGACATGGTGGGCCAGGGCAACAAGCTGATCTTCGGCACCACCTTCGGCTACATGGAACCGATGCTCAAGGTGGCGCCCGATGCCAAGGGCGTGAAGTTCGAGCATGCCACCGGCTACAAGCAAGCCGACAACCTGCGCACCTACGACAGCCGTACCTATGAGGGTGCCTACATGGCAGGCATCATTGCCGGGGCCATGACCAAGAGCAACACGCTCGGTGTGGTGGGCTCGATCCCGATCCCCGAGGTCATCCGCAACATCAACAGCTTCACGCTGGGCGCGCAAAGCGTGAACCCGAAGGTCAAGACCAAGGTGGTGTGGGTTAACGAATGGTTCAACCCGCCCAAGGAAACCGAGGCCGCGCAAAGCCTGATCAACGGCGGCGCCGACGTTTTGTTCCAGAACACCGATTCCTCGGCCGTGCTGCAAACCGCGGGCAAGAACAAGAAGTTCGCCTTCGGTTGGGACAGCGACATGACCGCCTATTCACCCGAGGCGCACCTGGCCAGCGCCATCATCAACTGGGCGCCGTACTACATCAAGGCCACGCGCGAGGCACTCGATGGCAAGTGGGCCGGCGGCGGCCACACCTGGTGGGGCGTGAAGGAAGGCGCGATCGACATCGTGTCCGTCAGCGACAAGGTGCCGGCCGCAGCCAAGGCCAAGGTCGAGGCGGTGAAGGCGGGCTTGAAGGACGGCAGCTTTGCGATCTGGAAGGGTCCGATCATGGGCAGCGACGGCAAGGAAGCCGTGGCCGCCGGCACCACTGCCGACGACAAGTTCATGAGCGGCATCAACTTTTACATCAAGGGTGTTGAAGGCAAGGTGCCCAGCGGCAAGTGAGGCCGCAGCGGCTGCCACGCCGCGGTGACTGGGCCCATGACCCGACTGGCCATTTGCGCCGACCTGCTCGACTTCACCGCCGAGCCCGCAGCGGCGCAGCTCGAAGATGCAGCCGTGCGCTTTCGCCCCGCGCACTGGCTGCTGCTGGAGGGCGGGCGCATCCACAGCGTGCAAAGCGAAGCGCCCGATGCTGCGCTGTGGCCCAGCGTCGACCGCGGCGGGCACTTGCTGCTGCCCGGCTTCATCGACACCCATGTGCACAGCGCGCAGATGCCGGTGGTCGCCTCCTGGGGCGCGCAACTGCTCGACTGGCTCAACACCTACACCTTCCCGGCCGAGGCCGCGCTGGCCGACCCGGCCGTGGCGCAAGCCAGCGCGCAGCAGTTCGTGCGCGCGCTGCTGGCGCACGGCACGACCACGGCGCTGGTCTTCCCCACGGTGCATGCTGGCTCATGTGAAGCGTTATTCGAGCAAGCCCATGCGCGTGGCATGCGGCTCATTGCCGGCAAGGTGTTGATGGATCGCCACGCGCCGGCCGCGCTGTGCGACGCCAGCCTCGCCCAGGCCGAGCAGCAATGCGTGGATTTGATCGAGCGCTGGCATGGCCGCGGCCGCATCGCCTATGCACTCACGCCGCGCTTCGCCGCCACCAGCAGTGAAGCGCACCTGCACATGGCAGGCCGCCTGCTGGCCGCCTACCCGGGCCTGACTATGCAAACGCATGTGGCCGAGAACGAAGCCGAAGTGCGCTGGGTGGCCGAGCTGTTCCCGCAGGCACGCAGTTACCTCGACGTGTATGCCCGCGCCGGCCTGCTGAATGAACGCTCGGTGCTGGCACATGGCATCTGGCTCGACGACACCGACCGCGCCGTGCTGCGCGACAGCGGCGCGCAACTGGCGCACTGCCCCAGCTCCAACCTCTTCCTGGGCAGTGGCTTGTTCGATTGGGCGCAGGCGCGGCGTGTGGGCGTCAAGGTGAGTCTGGCCAGCGATGTGGGTGGCGGCACCAGCTTGTCGATGCAGCGCACATTGGCCGCGGCTTACCAGGTGCAGGCCTTGCAGGGTACTCGGATGAGCGCCTGGCAGTTGCTGCATGCCGCCACCCGGGGCGCTGCGCTGAACCTGGGGCTGGGTGGCGAGATCGGCAGCCTGGAGCCCGGCCACATGGCCGACTTTTGCCTGTGGCGTTGGGCCAGCAACGACATGGTGCGCCAGCGCCAGGAACGCGCACAGCAGTTGCACGAGCGCGTCTTTGCCTGGCTCATGCTGGGCGACGAACGCGACCTGGTGCAAACCTATGTCGCCGGCCAGCCGCAACTGCCGCAACGCGCAGAAAGCCAGCCGTGCTGAGGCTGGAACTCAAAGGGATCAGCAAGCAATACCCCGCGGTGCGCGCCAACGATGCTGTGAGCCTGCGCGTCAAGCCAGGCGAAATCCATGCCGTGCTGGGCGAGAACGGTGCCGGCAAGAGCACGCTGATGAAGATCATCTACGGCGCGGTGCGGCCCGACGCCGGGCAGATGCTGTGGAACGGCCAGCCCGTTCAGGTGGCGTCGCCGGCGCATGCGCGCGAGCTGGGCATCAGCATGGTCTACCAGCACTTCAGCCTGTTCGACACGCTCACCGCGGCGCAGAACGTCTGGCTCGGCCTGGGCAAGGCGCTCACGCTGGCGCAGGTCAGCGCGCGCATCAGCGAAGTGGCCGGCACCTATGGCCTGGAGGTGCAGCCGCAGCGCCCGGTGCACACGCTCAGCGTGGGCGAACGCCAGCGCGTGGAGATCGTTCGCGCCCTGCTCACCAACCCGCAGTTGTTGATCCTGGACGAGCCCACTTCGGTGCTCACGCCGCAGGCGGTGGACAAGCTCTTTGTCACCCTGCGCCGGCTGGCCGGGCAGGGCTGCAGCGTCCTGTACATCAGCCACAAGCTCGACGAGATTCGTGCCCTGTGCCAGCACTGCACCGTGCTGCGCGCCGGCCGCGTCACCGGCGAGGTCGACCCCGCGCAGGAAACCAACGCCAGCCTGTCGCGGCTGATGATCGGCGCCGAGCCGCCCACGTTGCAGCACCGCGCGCAGCGCCCCGGCGCGCTGGCCCTGCAGGTGAGCGGCCTCACGCTGGCCAGGCAGTCGCCCTTCGGCACTGAACTGCAAAACATCTCGTTCAACGTGCATGGCGGTGAGATCGTCGGCGTGGCCGGTGTCTCGGGCAATGGCCAGCAGGAACTGATGGCCGCGCTGTCGGGCGAAGACCCGCGCGCGCCGCGCGGCAGCATCAGCTTGTTCGGCCACGACATCGCGATGCGCTCGCCGCGCGTGCGGCGCGACCTGGGCTTGCATTTCGTGCCCGAAGAACGGCTGGGCCGCGGCGCGGTGCCCACGCTGTCTCTGGCCGAGAACACCTTGCTCACGCGCACGCACACGGTCTCAAGCTTGGGCTGGGTGCAGGTGCGGCGCGTGCGCCGGCTGGCTGAAGAGATCATTGCGCGCTTCAGCATCAAGTGCGGTGGCGCGGGCGCGGCGGCCAAGTCGCTGTCGGGCGGCAACTTGCAGAAGTTCATCGTCGGGCGCGAGATCGACGCCCAGCCGAGGGTGCTGATCGTGTCGCAACCCACCTGGGGCGTGGATGTCGGCGCTGCGGTCTTGATCCGCAACGAGTTGCTCAAGCTGCGCGACGAAGGTTGCGCCGTGCTCGTGGTGAGCGAGGAGCTGGAAGAGCTGTTTGAGATCAGCGACCGGCTGGTGGTCATCGCCCAGGGCCGCTTGTCGCCCAGCGTGGCCACGGCGCAGGCCAGCATTGAACAGATCGGCGCCTGGATGAGCGGGTTGTGGACGAATGATGTTGCACATGCTCAAGCTTGAAGCCCGGCCGCAGCCGTCGAAGCTGATGTCGGCCGGCTCGCCGCTGCTGGCGCTGGCCATCACGGTGGTGATCGGCGTGGTGCTGTTCATGGCCTTGGGCAAAGACCCAGTCAAGGGCTTGCAGGTGTTTTTCATCGAGCCGGTGAAGAGCCTGTACGCCTTGTCTGAACTCAGCGTCAAGGCCACACCGTTGGTGTTGATCGCGCTGGGCCTGGCGGTGTGCTTTCGCGCCAACGTGTGGAACATCGGCGCCGAAGGGCAGTTCATCCTCGGCGCCTTGTGTGCCGGCTGGGTGGCGATGCAGGCCGATGTGCACAGCAGCCGCTTCATCGTCGTGCCCATCTTGCTGGCCGGTGTGGCCGGCGGCATGCTGTGGGCCGCCGTCGTGGCGCTGCTGCGCGACCGCTTCAACGCCACTGAAATATTGGTCAGCCTGATGCTGGTCTACGTGGCCGAGTTGCTGCTGGCCTACCTGGTGTACGGCCCTTGGAAAGACCCGCAGGGCTACAACTTCCCACAGACCATCAACTTCCTGGCCGCCACCAAAGTGCCGCGCCTGGCTGAAGGCCTGCGCGCCAACATCGGCGTGTGGTTGGCGCTGGCCGCGGTGGCGCTGGCCTGGGTCTTCATGTTCCGCAGCTTTCGCGGCTTTCAGTTGCAGGTGGGCGGGTTGGCCTCTGCAGCCGCACGATATGCGGGCTTCTCGTCGCGCGCGGCGCTGTGGACGGCGCTGTTGGCGTCAGGCGGCATGGCCGGCCTGGCCGGCGGGCTCGAAGCCGCCGGGCCGCTGGGCCAGCTCACGCCGCATGTGCCGGCGGGCTATGGCTTCGCCGCCATCATCGTGGCCTTCGTTGGCCGGCTGCACCCGGTGGGCATCGTCTTCGCTGCGGTGTTGATGAGCATGTTTTTCATCGGCGGCGAGCTGGCCCAGTCACGCCTGGGCCTGCCCAAGGCGCTGACCGGCGTGTTCCAGGGCCTGCTGCTGTTTGCGCTGTTGGCGTGTGACACGCTGGTTCACTACCGCGTCCGTTTCAGCGGCATGAATAGGGCCCCAAGGCCGGCCGGGCCGGCCGTCCCCCGAGGGGATTTGAGTAGCCCGGCAAAGCCGGATCAACTCAAGAGGGGATGACATGGAAGGCCTTGCACTGCTGCTGGCCGCCACGCTGAATGCGGGCACCGTGCTGGCCATCGCCGGCCTGGGGCTGCTGATCAATGAGCGTGCGGGCATCGTCAACCTGGGCGCCGAGGGCATGATGCTGGTGGCCGCCATGGCCGGCTTCGCCACGGTGGTCATGACCGGCAGCGACACCCTGGGCTTTGTCGCCGGCGCTGCCGCGGGCGCCGCGCTGGCGGCACTGTTCGGCGTGTTGGTGATCTGGCTGAACGCCAACCAGTACGCCACCGGGCTGGCGCTGAGCCTGTTCGGCGCCGGCTTCTCGGCCTTCGCCGGCATTCGCTTCACGCAAGAAAAATTGCCCGAGCGCATGTCGTTCAGCATCCCCGGGCTGGCTGAAGTGCCGTTCATCGGCCCGGCCCTGTTCAACCAGCACCCGATGGTCTACCTGGCTATCGTGTTAACGGTTGGCTTGAGCTGGTTTCTGTACCGCTCGCGCGGCGGCCTGGTGTTGCGCGCGGTGGGCGAATCGCCCGAAGCGGCGCATGCGCTGGGTTACCCGGTGCGGCGCATCCGCCTGGCCAGCGTGATGGCGGGCGGTGCGCTGTGCGGCCTGGCCGGGGCCTATGTGTCGCTGGTCTACACGCCCCTGTGGGTGGAAGGCATGATCGCCGGCAAGGGCTGGATCGCGCTGGCCCTCACCACCTTTGCCACCTGGCGCCCGGCGCGGCTGCTGCTGGGCGCCTACCTTTTCGGCGGCGTCACCATGCTTCAGTTCCACCTGCAAGGGCAGGGGGTGGATGTGCCCAGCCAGTTTCTCAGCATGCTGCCATACCTGGCCACCATCGTGGTGCTGGTGCTCATTTCACGCAACGCCAATTTCATTCGCGTGAACATGCCGGCGTCGCTGGGCAAACCGTTCTTTCCCGGCTCGTAGCTGGCTTGCTGGGCACCATGTAAAACGCCGCCGGGCGGGTGCCGCGGCGGCGCTTTCAAGGCCAGGCCTTGAGGTTGATCAGGCCTTCTTCATGCGCTTGCTGCCCTTGCGCGCCTTGGCCATGCCCACCACCTCGAACTTGGCATCAATGACGCCCGACTTGAGCATGCGCAGCTTGGCCGCGGCGCCGCGCGACACATCCCCCACGCGGTCAGCCTGGCTCGGGCCGCGGTCGTTCACGCGCACCACCACGCTTTTGTTGGTCTTCAGGTTGGTCACTTTCACCATGGTGCCGAAGGGCAGGGTCTTGTGTGCCATGGTCATGGCGCCGGGGTTGAAGCGCTCGCCGCTGGCGGTTTTGCGGCCGGCGAACTTGCGGCCGTAATAGGCCAGCTTGCCTTCGGAGACATCGCCTGAAGCGGCCTTGGTGGCTGCGGCTGCGGCCGGCTTGGCGGCAGGGGCCGCGGCGGCGGCAGGAGCGGGGGCCGAGGCGGCTTGCTGGGCTTGGGCCAACGGCGCCAGGGCCAGGATCAAAGCGGCGGTGCCGGCGGCCAGGAAACGAACGGACATGGTCAAAACTCCTCTTGGGTGTGGTTGAAAGTGCAGCGGCGCGCAGGGCACGCCGTGGGCGCGCAGTGTCAGGTGCTGCGCCCCGCATTTTGGCCGCAGGGCGTGTGCTGGCCGGCAGCGGCCGTGAGATTTGCCACACTGTGGCTGTCAGCAACGGAGACCTCACCATGACCTCGCCCGCGGTACAAGACTTGGCCCACACCCTGCGCAGCGCGCCCAAGGCCGAACTGCACATCCACATAGAAGGCTCGCTTGAACCCGAGCTGATCTTTGCCCTGGCGCAGCGCAACGGCGTGCGCCTGGCCTACCCCAGCGTGGCGGCGCTGCGCGCGGCGTATGCGTTCGCAGACCTGCAAAGCTTCTTGGACATCTACTACGCCGGTGCCAGCGTGCTGCTCACCGAGGCCGATTTCTACGACATGGCCATGGCCTATTTCCGCCGCGCGGCGGCCGACCATGTCGTGCACGCCGAGCTGTTCTTCGACCCGCAGACGCACACCGATCGCGGCGTGCCGTTTGCAACGGTGATCAACGGCCTGGCCCGCGCGTGCAGCGATGCGCGCACGCAGCTTGGCGTGAGCGCGTTGCTGATCATGTGCTTCTTGCGCCACCTCAGCGAAGAAGCCGCGTTCGCCACGCTGGAGCAGGCCATGCCACACCTGCATCACATCGTTGGCGTGGGGCTGGACAGTTCCGAGCGCGGCCACCCGCCTGAAAAGTTCGCTCGCGTCTTTGCGCGCTGCCGCGCCCTGGGCCTGCGCGCCGTGGCCCATGCCGGCGAGGAAGGGCCGCCGGCCTACATCAGCACGGCGATTGATGTGTTGAAGGTCGAGCGCATCGACCATGGCGTGCGCTGCCTGGAAGACGCTGCCCTGGTGGCGCGCCTGGCCGCGCTACGCATGCCGCTGACCGTGTGCCCGCTGTCCAACGTGAAGCTGCGCGTGTTCGACAGCCTGGCGCAGCACAGCTTGCCGGCCCTGTTGGACGCCGGCTTGTGCGCCACGGTGAATTCGGACGATCCGGCTTACTTCGGTGGTTACATGAACGACAACCTGGTGCAGACCTTCGAAGCGCTGCCGCAATTGGGCGCCGCGCAGGCCAGGCAGTTGCTGCGCAACAGCTTCGAGGCCAGCTTTGCCACCGCGGCGCAAGAAGCACTGTGGCTCGATCAGGTGGACGCCGCCTTCGCCGCCTAAAATATCCGCTCACCTCTTCGCGGCCGGCTGCCACACCGGCCGCGTTTCATTTCGTGGCCATGTCGAGGAACACCATGTACAAAAACCTCATCGGCGCAAGCTTGCTCGCTGCTGTCGTGGGCGCTGGCGCCCAAACCCAACCCCAGGCCGCAGCGCAATTGAAAGTGGCCTTCGTCTACGTCAGCCCGGTGGGCGAGGCAGGTTGGAGCTATCAACACGAGCAAGGCCGCCTGGCGCTTGAAAAAGCGCTGGGTGCTGCCGTGCAAACCACCCGCGTCGAAGCCGTGGCCGAAGGCGCCGACAGCGAACGCGTGATGCGCGACCTGGCCTCCCAAGGCCACCGGCTCATCTTCGCCACCAGCTTCGGCTACCTGGAGCCCGCGTTGCGCGTGGCGGCGGAATTTCCTAACGTTCGGTTTGAGCATGCCGGTGGCTACAAGACCGCGCCCAACCTGAACACCTACAACGCGCGCTACTACGAAGGCCGCTACCTGGCCGGCCTGGCGGCGGGTGCGGCCAGCAAGAGCGGCGTGGCCGGCTATGTGGCCGGGTTCCCGCTGCCTGAAGTGATCCAGGGCATCAACGCCTTTGCGCGCGGCATGCTTGAAGTGAACCCGAAGGCCGAAGTGCGGGT
>JAYUHT010000193.1:0-15413 GCA_043766725.1 Burkholderiales bacterium
GTTGGCCGCGTAATGGCCGCTCACCACATTGATGAAGGTTGACTTGCCTGAACCGTTAGGCCCGAGCAGGCCGAGGATCTCGCCCTCGCGCACTTGCAAGCTCACGCCCTGCAGAGCTTGCACGCCCTTGAACGACTTGGACAGCTCGCGCACGTCGAGCAGGGGCTGGCCTGGGGCGGCGGCGCGCACTGGCGCGGCCGGCTTCGGCACGGTCACGGCAACCGGCGGCGGGGGTGCCGCCCCATGGGCCTTGGGCCGGCGCTGCCACACATGCCCCAACAGGCCGTTGGGCATGAACAGGATCACCGCCACCAACACCACGCCCACCGCGGCCTTGCCGGCCAGGGCATGGTCGCCCGCCGTGAAGGCATACATCAAGCCGGTGATCGCCGCCGCGCCCACCGCCGGCCCCGCCCAATGCCGCGTGCCGCCCAGCACGCTCATCAACACCACGGTGAGCGGCACGGTGATGTTGAAGGTTTCGCCGGCGGTCACGTAGTTCACAAACAGGGCGTGGATGCCGCCGGCCAAACCGGCCAATGCACACGACAGGCCGAACGCCAGGAGCTTGTAGCGGTAGGTGGGCACGCCCATCACCTCGGCCACGTCTTCATCGTCATGAATGGCGAACAGCCCCGTGCCCAGCCGCGAGCCCTGCACCCACCACGAGATGAACAAGGTGCCCAGCGCCGCGGCCAGCACCAGCAGGTAGATGGAACTGGAGGCCGTGGGCCCGAGCTTGGGCACCGCCACGCCGGCCAGCGAAATGCCCGGGCCGCCGTCAATGGGGGTGTTGAGCACGATGGTGGCCACCACAAAGGTGATGGCCAACGTTAACAATGCAAACAATTCACCGCGCACAGATTTGACGCGAAACACCACCGCCCCCAAGGCCAGGCCCAAGACCGCAGCCATGGCCGCGGCCACCGGCAGCGTGGCCAGGAACGGCCAGCCCAGGTTGGCCGACAGGCCCGCCGAGGCATACATGCCGATGCCGAAGAAGGCACCATGGCCGAACGAAAAATAGCCCGAGTAGCCCGACAGCAAATTCCACGACAGCGCCAGCACCGCCCAGTGGCACACCAGGTACAAGAACGATTCGTAGAACGTGGGCAGGCCCAGCCAGGGCACGCTGGCCAGCAGCGCCGCGGCGGCGCCCATGCCCAACCAGGCTGGCTTCACAGCTTGCCCGGCCGCAGCAAGAGCATGACGATGAGCAACGAGAACGACACGATGGGTGCCCAGGAAGGCGACACCACCGCCATCGTCAGCGCCTCGCTCACACCGATGATCACACCGGCCACCAGCGGCCCCCATGCGCTGCCCAGGCCGCCGAGCATGACCGCTGCAAACACCACGCCCACCCAGGTGAAAATTTGCGAAGGCGTGAGCGTGAAGGTCAGCGCCAGGCACACGCCCGCCACGCCGGCCAGGGCGGCGCACACACCGGCCAGCAGCAAGGACAGCCCACGCTCGTTGATGCCGAAAGCAGCCGCCATGGGTGCGTCTTCGGCCATGGCGCGCAAGGCCTTGCCCAGATCGGTGTAGCGCATGGCGGCCCACACGGCCAGGCTCAATGCGACGGCCAGGCCCAGTGTCAGCAACTCAGGCACCGGGAAGTACAAACCGGCCAGCGTGAACTTGCGGCTGTTGTAGGCCGATTCGAGCCGGCGAAAGTCGGCTGTCCAGATGGCCTGGATGCCGGCCTCCATCACCACCGTGATGCCGAAACTGACCAGCAGCGAATTGAACGGCGAAATCTTGAAGCGCGCGAGTGCCCACTGCTGGGCCACGCCGAAGGCGAAGCACAGCGGCACGATCAGCAGCAGGCTGAGCAGCGGGTCGACATGCGCCGCGGCCAACTGGTAGCACAGGTAGGCGGCCACGAACACCAGGCCGAAGTGCGCCAGGTTGATTTGCCGCAGCAGGCCCCAGGTGAGGCCCAGGCCCAGGCCGATCAGCCCATACAGGCTGCCGATGAACAGGCCCGAGAGAACGGATTGCGCGAGCAGGTTGGCGCTGGGCAGCGTCATGCTCGCGCGCCCTGTGCGCTTACTGCGCGACCAGCTTGGCACCCGGCGCGGCAAACTGCGCCGGCCAGACCACGTTCCACTTGCCACCCTGAACCTGCTTGAGCTTCATCAGGTCGTCACCGTAGTTGCCGGCGCCGTCAAAGCGCAAGCGGCCCTGGATGGTGTCTACCTTGTTGGCCTTGAGCCAGGCGATGATGGCCTTGTCGTCCAGGCTGTTCGCGCCCTTCACGCCGGCTTCCAGAATTTGCCAGGCCGAGAACGAGGCCGCGGCCTGCACCTCAACCGTGGTGTCGGGCAGGCCGGCCTTGGCGGCACGATCGTTGAACACCTTCACAAAGGCCGCGGCGACCGGGTTGGTGGTGAAGGGCGGATGCTCTTCAAAGATGGTGAGCGACAGCGCCAGGTTGCCGTCGGGCGACTTGGTCATGGGCCCGGGTGCGGGGTAGGTGTGGAAGTGGATCGGCGGCGTGTAGTCGATTTTCTTCATCGCGTCGAGCAGCATGTTGCCTTCGAGCGCGATGTCGCCCATCCACACCAAATCGGGCTTGGCGTCTTTGATGCGCGCGGCGATCGGACCGAAATCGCGGTTGCCGAATTCCCATTCAAGGAACAGCACCTCGTTCAGGCCGCGCTTCTTGGCCACCTCGCGCGCGCCCAGCGTCATGAAGTGAATACTGGGAAACTTGCTGGTCACGAAGGCCACGGTCTTGGGCGGCTTGGCCGAGGCGGCCAGCGCGTCCATCACCATGCCGGGCACCGTGGTGCCGGGGTCAGCCCCGAGCGACCAGGCCGGAAACGCGCCTTCGTACTTGGCCAGCGCAGGGATGCCGAAGGTGTGGTGCACCAGCACCTTGTTGTAGCGCTGCGCCACGCCCATGGCCGAGAGAATGGCGCCGGTGGCATAGGGGCCCATCAGCAGGTCGACCTTGTCCACCGTGACCAACTGCTCGTACATGGTGCGCGCCAGGTCGGGCTTGCTTTGGTCATCTTTAACGTTCCATTCCACTTTTCGCCCAAGCAGGCCGCCGCGCGCGTTGAGCTGCTCGACGTAAATCTCGCCCACCAGCTTGTGCGTCATGGCTGTGGCCGACAGCGGGCCGGTGAGGGCCAGCGTGCTGCCGATGCGGATGGGCGCGCCGCTCTGCGCCTGGGCGGCGCTGGTGAAGGCCAGCGCGCTGGCGGCGGCGACAAGCAGATGACGGCGCATGGGGTTCATGTGAAACGCTCCTTGTTCTGAATGGAAATTCAAGCCACGGGCACGAGCTTGAAGTCGAAATTGGCGCTGTGGTACGGCACGCTCATGACGCGGCCGTCGGGCGCGGCACCGGGGGCGTGCGCGGCGAACTGGACGATCAGGCTGTCGCGCACGCCGAACACGGCGTCGGAGTCGAGGTACTCGCTGGTTGAGTCAAACAGGTGCGTGGTCAGCTTCTGGTAGCCCGGCGCTTGCAGCATGGTGTGCATGTGGCCCGGGCGGAAGGGGTGGCGGCCCATGGCCAGCAGCATGGTGCCCACCGGCCCATCAACCGGCACCGGGTACTTGCAGGGCTTGACTGACCAGAAACGGTAGTTGCCATTGGCATTGGTGCGAAAGCGCGCACGCAAATGCATGCCGGGCTTGTGGTCGCGCTGCACGTCATAAAAGCCGTCGCCGTCACTTGACCAGACATCGAGCATGCAGTTGGCGATGGGCTTGCCCGCCACATCAGTCACCCGGCCGCTGTAGTAGGCCGGCTCGCCGGGTTCGCCCACGCCGATGTCGCTGCCCAAGGGCAGCTCGGGCGGGCTTTCCACATAGAACGGGCCTTGCACCGTGGCTTCAGTGGCCGGGGTGCCGGCAGCCTGGGCCGCAATCTCGCCCCGCAGTTGATCGAGCGCCACGACCAGCATCGAAATGCCCAGCGTGTCGGACAGCAAGATGACTTCTTGCCGCTTGTCATCGCACTTCTGGCCGGTGGCGGTGAGGAACTGGATCGCCGCCATCCATTCATCGGGCCGCAAATCAACCTCGCGCACCATGGCGTGCGCATGGGTGATCAGGCTGGTCATGATTTGCTTGAAGCGCGGGTTGGGCGCGTTGTCCATGCGCGCAATGACGGCTTGCGCCAGGTCTTCAATGGTGTGCTGCGACATAGGCCTCCGGAATGCGTGAATGATCTGTAACGTTATTTTACTGGCTGCTCAAAGCACGATGCAGGCTTCGTCGAAGCTCAGGCGCGGGTTGCGCTCGAAGAGCTTGGCATCGTCGCCATAGCCCAGATTGAGGATGAAGTTGGCTTGCACGCGGCCGTCTTTGAAGAATTCGCCGTTCACCTTGGCCAGGTCCACGCCACTCATGGGCCCGCAATCAAGCCCGAAGGCGCGCGCAGCGATCATGAAGTAGGCCCCGCCCAGCGTGCCGTTGCGCTGCGCCGTGGCCGCGGCCAGGGCGGCGTTGCCGGAGAACATTTCCATCGCCCCCGGCTTGTGCCAGACCTGCGGCATGTGCTCGTAAAAGCGCGTGTCGGTGGCAACGATGATGCTCACCGGCGCGGTGCGGGTCTTTTCAAGGTTGCCCGGCACCATGGCCGGCAACAAACGCGCGCGCGATTCGGGTGAGAGCAAGAACACATAGCGCGTGGGCTGGGTGTTCATGCTGGTGGCGCCCATCTTGGCCACGTCGTACACCTGCTTGAGCAAATCGAGCGGCACGGGCTTGTCGAGAAAACCGTTGGCCGTGCGGGCCTTCATGAAGAGCTGGTCGAGCGCGTCTTGCGAAATGTTCATGTTGTGCGAAGGCCTGGAGCGTGGGGTCGAATCAAGCGTGGTTCAAGGGTCAGTCGGGTTTCAAATCAAGCTCGCGCACCAGGCGCGACCAGCGCTCGACATCGCGCCGAACGAGTGCCCGCGTATCGGCTTCGTTCAGGTTCAACGGCCGGCCACCCGCCTTGCGAAAGAGATCCACCACTTCCGGTGCGGCAATGAGTTGGCTCAATTCCTGGCGCAGCCTGCCTTGCACGGCGGGCGGCACCTTGGCCGGTGCGAACAGCCCGAACCAAGACTCCAGTTCCAGCCGCGCCACGCCGGTTTCGTTGATTGTGGGCACATCGGGGTGATTGGCCAGCCGGGCAATTCCCGATACGGCCAGCGCCCTGACGTTTTGTGCGTCGACCTGAGCGCGCGCCGTTGAACTCAGATCAAAGAACACATCCACCCTGCCGCCCAGCAAATCTTGATACGCCAACTGCGCGCCGCGGTAGGGCACATGGGTCAACACCACGCCCGCCAGGTGCCACAGCGCGGCGGCCAGCACATGTTGGCCCGAGCCGTTGCCGGCCGAGGCGTAGGTAACCTTGCCGGGGTTGGCCTTGGCATGCGCCACCAACTCGGCCAGCGTGGCAAAAGGCAGGTCTTTGCGCGCCATCAAGGTGTAGCTGTAGGCCACCGCCAGGCCAAGGGGTTCGAAGTCACGCAGGCTGTCGTAGGGCAGGTTCTTGTACAGGCCCATGTTCAGCGCCAGGTTCGACACCGACCCCAACAACAAGGTATGGCCATCGGGCGTGGCCTTGGCGGCCAGATCGGTGCCCACCAGCGTGCCCGAGCCCGGGCGGTTCTCCACCACCACAGACTGGCCCAGCTGCTTGCCCAGGCGATCAGCCAGTACGCGGGCGACGAAGTCAAAACCACCGCCGGGCGGCTGCGGCACGATGATGCGCAGGGCACGGTCGGGCCACGTCGGTTGCGCCAATGCCTGCGCCTGCGCCAGGCCAAGCCCCAGGCCAGCAGCCAAGAGGCGGCGGCGCGAGTTCGAAGTGGGATGCCTGGCGGCGCGCACCGGCTCAGCGCTCAAGCGCGCCACCGGCCAGCCAGCGCGCGGCGCGCGCATACAGCGCTTCAACCTGCGGGCCTTGCAGTGTGGGCATGTCGAGCTTCACGGTGTAGCCAATGCGCTGTTGGATGTAGGCCAGGTGGCGGTAGCCGGCGGGCAGCGCGGCCAGTGCGGCGGCGTCGAGCTTGAGCACGGCGCTGGAGTCGACCGGGTCGATGCGGTCTTTCTCGTAGATGGGCTGGCGGTGCAACAACTTCCACTGGCCGTCATGCTTTTGCACGAAGTCGTGAAAGCGGCCGGTGCAGACCACATCGCACAACACCGGGCCTTGCTCGCCTTCGACCATGCCGCGCTGCGAGATGGTCATCTTGGTCTGCGCGATGGCGCGTTCACCCACCACCTCGATCGCCGAGCCCCCCAGGAAGTGCAGGATGCTCACACCCTTGGCCCAGCCTTCGCGCGTGACACGAATGAACTCGGCTGCGGGGCCTTGAAACCAAGTCGCCATCATCACGCCATCGGGGTGCCACACCGTGGCAAAACGGCTCCAATCGCCAGCGTCGCGCCACACGGCCCAGCGTTCGACCATGCGGCGGATCAGCAGTTCGTCTTGCAAGGTATCGGTCATGATGGTTTTACGCCGGTGGGCTGAAGCGGTTCTTGAACGCCTTGCGTTTGCTGGTGCGGTACGAGGCAAGGGTCGCACGAGCGCGCCGCGAACCGCTACTGCGCCTTCAAGTCCGCCGCCTTGGCGATCACGGCCGCGGCTTCCATTTCGCTGCGGATGAAGGCGTTGAACGCCTCGGGTGCCAGTGGGTAAGGCTCGGCACCCATCTTGGCCAGGCGCTCTTTCACCTCGACGCTGGCCAACGCCTTCAGCGCTTCTTCGTGCAGGCGCTTTTGCACGGCGGCCGGCGTGGCGCTGGCCACCATCATGCCCACCCACAGCGTGTAGTCGGAGTTGGCCACGCCGGCCTCCACCGTGGTGGGCACTTGCGGCAGCGCGGCCGAACGCGCCGCCGTGCTCACGGCCAGGGCTTGCAGGCGGCCATCGCGGATCAGCGGCAAGGCCGCGGCCAGCGGTGCGAAGAACCAGTCGTTGCTGCCGCCAATGACGCCCGTCATGGCCTCTGGCGTGCCGCGGTAGGGCACATGCAGCGCTTCAATGCCGGCGCGCAAGCGGAACTTCTCGGCATTCAAATGCGTGCCGCTGCCCACGCCGGCCGAGGCGTAGTTCAACGCGCCGGGTTTGGCCTTGGCCGCGGCCACCAGGTCAGCCAGCGTCTTCCAGCCCTTGGCCGGGTTCACCGCCAGCACATTGGGCAGGCTGGCCAGGGCGGTGATGCCCGTCAAGTCGCGCAGCGTGTCGTAGCTCAGGTTGGTGTAGATGGCCGGGTTGAGTGCATGGCCCGATGAATGCACCAGCACGGTGTAACCATCGGCCTCACTTTTTGCCACCTGGCCGGCGGCGATGGTGCCGCCGGCGCCGGGCCGGTTGTCAATGATGACCTGCTGACCCAGGCCCTTGGCCATGGCTTCAGCCACCGTGCGGGCCACGATGTCGGTGGCGCTGCCGGCGGTGAAGGGCACGACGAACTTGATGGTCTTGGCCGGGTAGGTTTGCGCCACGGCGGGGCCGAGCAAACCGCCCAGCACCAACGCCGCGGTGACCATGATGATTTTCAAATCAATCTCCTGGTTAGGAACGTTCGTTGCTCAAACCCAGCGCCGCGGTAATGCGTTGCCCGCTGGCGCGCAGGCGATCCAAAGGCAGTTGCAGATCAACACCCAGCAGTTTGCCGGCGCGCTTCTTCCAGACACCCGCAATCATCACGCTGTCGATGTTGGCCAGGCCGGTCTGCATGACCACGCTGCTGATCGGCACATGCACGGGCTGCATGTTCAGGTCACTCGCGCGGATCAGCACCAGGTCGGCCTGCTTGCCGGCCGCCAGCGAACCGATGCGATGCTCTTGGCGCAGCATGCGTGCGCCTTCGGTGGTGACCCAGCCCAGCGCTTCGCGCGTGCTAACGGTTGAGGTGGGCGGGATGCTGCCATGCGCTTCGCGATAGGCCACGTTGTCCAGGCTGCGCTGAATGCCCAGCGCGATGCGCGCCTGGCTGAGCATGTCGCCGCTCATCACGCTTTCCAAGTCAACCCCCAGCGAAGGCGCGCGGCCGCGCTCGCGCAGCCGGCCGGTGAGCGGGTGGCCATGGCCTTGCGACATTTCGCTTTCAGCCGCCGCCGAAAAACTCATGCCCAGTTCACAGAAGCGCGTCAGTTGCTCGTCACTCAAGGCATGGCCGTGAACGATGTTCACATTGGCGCCGAGCAGCCCTTCGGCTTCGAGCCGGGCCCAGCCTTCGGGCGTGCGCGCCGCACCGCCGCCCTGGTGCAGCGAGGCGATGACATCGAGTTCACGCGCCATGCGAAAGTCATGCAAGGCGACATCGAGCGTTGAATAGTGCGGCCCGAGCACCGCCGCATGCACGCTGAAGTTAGGCCGGCCTTGGTGCGCCTTGAGCAATCGTTCAAGCTCGGCGCGCGGGTGCGGCACTTCCCAGAACGGCTGCTCGCCCGCCTTCGGCTCGGGCTTGGGCGTGCCGTGAAAAAAGGCCGCACCGATGCCGGATTCAAGAAGGCCGGCCACCGCGGCGTCGTTGTGCGCGGGCGTGCGGTTGTTGTGGCACCAGTCGCCCAAGGTGGTGGTGCCGCAGTTGATCTGGTTCCACGCGCCCACCAGGGTGGCGATGTACAGATCGTCGGGCGTGAACACCGTGGCCAGGCCGGCGTGCATCTTTTGAAAGTACTCCAGCAGCGTCCAGTTCGCGGCCAGGCCGCGCAGCGCAGTCTGCCAGGTGTGCATGTGGGCGTTGACGAGGCCGGGGATGACGATGTGGCCCGTGGCGTCGACCACCTGGGCGTCATCAGCCTGAATGCGCGGCGCGATCTCGGTGATGGTATGGCCGCTGATGAGAATGTCGCCCTGCGGCAAATCACCCTGCTCGGCCATCGTGACGATGGTTGCACCGCGGATCAGCGTGCGTTGCGGTGTGGGCATCAGCTCTCCAACCCATCGTTCACCACCACGTTTTCGGGGGTGAGTTCCAGCCCGGCATCGCGCGCGGTTTCAAGCAGCAGCACGGCGAAGTCGATCTGGCCGTGGCCACGGCCCACCATGCGTGCGATGGACTCGCGCGTGGCCACCGCCGCCGGCATCGACACGCCATGCACACGGGCCGCACCCAGGCCCAGATCCATGTCCTTCAACAATAACTTGGGCGTGAAGGTGACTTGGTCAAAGGTGAGGTTGGTGAGCGTGGGCGACTTGTAGCGCGTGTACATCGAGCCCAACACGGAGTCATTGATGCTTTCAAGAAACAGGTGGCGCGGGATGCCGGCTTTTTCAGCCAGCACCGTGATCTCGCACAGGTTCTGAATGACCACTCCGAACATGGTGTTGTGCGCGATCTTCCACACCCGCGCCAGTTCGCCCTCACCCACCCACATGACCTTGCGGCCCAGGGCTTGCAGATACGGTTGCGCCTGGTCGTACAAGGCGCGCGGGCCCGATGCCACGATCAGCAGCTTGCCGGCCTTGGCCACCTTGGCGTTGCCCGAGACCGGCGCGCACAGGTAGGCCACGCCCAGCGCTTCAAGCTGCTGGCGCACATCGGCCGAGCCCTCTTGCGAGATGGATGAACTGTCGATCACCAGCTTGGGCTTTTGCGTGCCGGTGACCAGGCCGCCCGCGGCGAACAGCACTTCCTTCAAGTCATCAGTGGTTGAAACCATGGTGAAGACGATGTCGCAGCCGGCCAAATCTTGCTTGGCCGCCACCACGTTCGCGCCTTGCTCGGCCAGCGGCGCGGCCTTGGCCGCGGTGCGGTTCCACACGTTCACGCCATGCCCCGCCTTGAGCAGCCGCGTGACCATGGCCTGCCCCATGCGGCCCAGGCCGATCCAACCCAAACTGTGTGCCATTGGTTTTGTCAGGTCAATCAAGATGTTTTTCGCACGTAGCCGTAGGCCACGTTGCTGCGCCCTTCGCCGTGCAGGGCGTACAGGCGCTTGTATTCGGCCAGGCCGTCACCCTCGAGCGCGGCGCGCTGCGCGGGCTTGAAGTTGTACAGCCGCGCGTTGTTGCCGCCGAAGATGGCGTTCTTCACTTCACCGTCGGCTGCACCCAGCGGTTTGAGGCCGTGGCTGCGCTGCAGGGCTTCAGGGATTTCAAGCCGCCGCAGGGCTTCAATTTGCCATTGCGGCGAGCCGGTCCAGATGGCGTCGGTGCCCCAGCACACATGGTCGGCGCCCATACCTTTGATGAGCTGACCCATCATCACCGCGGCCAGGCGCGGCTCGGCCATGGTGGTTTGTGCGAAGAGCTGGCCCACATCAGCGTAAACGTTGTTCACGCCTTGCTTGGCGGGGATGTCAGCCAGGTCGGTGATCCAATCAATGCGGCCGGTTTTTTCGAACTGCGCCCAAGCGTCTTCGGCGCGGCCGCCGCCGCCATAGCGGTAACCGCCGTGATAGATGATGAAGTTCAATTGCGGCCAGTCGCGCGCGGCCTTGGCCACATCGCGCACATCACAGTGCGGCAACAAGTGCGGGAACTGGCGCGCGGCGGATTCCGGGAACAAGCCCTTGTGCACGCACACATTGCGCAGGCCGGCCTTCAGGAACTTGGCATACGCGGGGTACACCAGCTTCTCGTCATCCAAGCGCCAGGGGTGCTTGGAGAGTTCTTTGTGGCTGTTGTCGCCAATGGTGTAGCCCTTCATCGAATCGGGCTTCAGGGTCTCGATGTCGCGATCAATCGCCTCCAGCCAGCCGTCATAGCCGGGCGTGAAGATGGCGTGGCTGAACATGCGTTTGGTGCCGGCGATGGCGTTGACTTGCGAACGAGCATCGGCCTTCATTTTGTTGGTGAGGAACCAGTCTTCGGGTATCTCTGAAGGCGCGCCGCTGATGCAGGCCACCTTGGTGTCGGAATCGAGGTAGATCTCCTTGATGTAGTTCTGGAACATCAGGTCTTCGATGGTCTGCTCTTTCTCTTTTAACGCCGGGTTCCAGCCGGCCTTGCCCACCGCGTTGCGCTGCGCCACGAAGCCCATGATGCGTGTGCCCGGGCGCAGAAAGTGTGTGTGCATGTCCATCACGAACTGGCCGGCCAGCGCATGCGCGCGTTCGTTGGCTTTTTCGGGCTCAGCCGCTTCGGCACGGGAGGCGCCGAACAGCGGGCCAAAGGTTTCATTCATGGCCAGGAAGGCCGTGGCCATGCCCGCCGGCGTCTGAAAAAAGCGCCGGCGGCTCAGGCCCTGTTTGCGCGCGAGTTCGTTACCCAGCGTTTTGATGCGCACTTCGAATTCACGCTGGCGAGGCGATTGCAGTGCGGGCATGAATTCATCAGACGACACCGGCTGCACCGGTATCGGGCTGGCAAATTTGGTTTCGGCGGCAACGAGCTGCGCCATGTCTGCGGGTGAAAGCCAGCTCATGATTGCCTCCTGCGAATGCGCGTGTGGGGGTGAAGCCACTGTAGGCCAGGTGAAGGCCGGCGCTGCGAAGGGTATTTGCGGATACGCGCGGTGGCGCGCAAAAACAGAATGCAGCGCCGCACCTGCTGTGCTGGCGGAGGTGAGACAGTGAACATGCAAATCAGCATTGAAGACGCACCCTGTGGCGCCGCGGTACGCGGGGTGGATTTAAGCCAGGTGCTGGGCGCTGACCAGCAAGCACGGATTCGCGCGTGGTGGCTGGCGCACCAGGTACTGGCATTCCCCGATCAAAGTCTAAGTTTGGCTGATCTGGAACGTTTTGCGCTGACCGTCGGCCCGTATGGCAGCGACCCGTACTTTGAAGCCGTTCCCGGCCACCCGCATGTGGCGCAAGTCAAGCGCGAGGCCGATGAAACCAGCACGCTCTTTGCCGACAACTGGCATTCCGACTGGAGCTTTCTGGCCCAGCCACCCGCGGCCACGCTGTTGTATGGCGATGTGATTCCGCCGGTGGGAGGCGACACCTTGTTCGCCAACCAGTACGCCGCTTGGGACGCCTTGCCCGCCGCCCTGAAGACCCTGCTGCATGGCAAGCTAGGCGTGCATTCGGCGCGCCGAGGCTACGCGCCGCAGGGCCGTTATGGGAAGGGCGATGTGGGTCGCTCGATGGCGATTCGTTATGACGACTCGGCGCTGGCCACGCAGTTGCACCCCGTGGCGCGGGTGCACCCTGAAACCGGCCGCACGGCGCTGTTCGTGAGCCCGGGCTACACCATTGGCATTGCGGGCTTGCCCGAAGACGAAGCGCAGGCCGTGTTGCGCGAGTTGTATGCGCACCAAGGCGCGCCGGCCTTCGTCTACCGCCACCGCTGGGCCAGCGGCATGCTGGTGCTGTGGGACAACCGCTGCTTGGTGCACGCCGCCACCGGCGGGTACGACGGGCACCGGCGGCTGTTGCACCGCATCACGGTGGGGGAACGCGCACCTGTTTGAGTTTGGCGATTTCCCGAAGGCTTGTTGCAGCCAACCTGCAGGGGCTCACTCAACATTGATACCGATCTCCCTGATCAGCTTGCCCCACTTGGCGACTTCGCTTGCGACGTAGGCGCGCATGGCGGGCCGATCCAAGCGTTGGGCCTCGAGCGACAAGGCCTCGAAGCGCTCGGCCACCAGCTTGGCACCGAGCGCCTTGTCGACTTCGGCATTCAATCGGTCGAGCACCTCCGCCGGCACCTTGGCCGGCGCGAAGATGGCGAACCAGGTGTTCGCCTCGAAGCCTGGGTAACCCAACTCGGCCACCGTGGGCACATCGGGCAAGGCCGGGCTGCGCTTTTGCGACATCACCGCGATGGGCCGCACCTTGCCGCTCTTGGCAAACGGCACTGCGGGCGGCATCGAGGTGCTGGCCACCGGCACCTGGCCGCTGACGACGGCGGTGGTGGCCGCGGCGGGCTGGAAGGGCACATGCGTGATGTCCACCTTGGCCAAGGCGCGGAACAGCCACTCGGCGCCGAGATGCGTGGTGGTGCCGTTGCCCGAGGAGGCGTAAGACATCTTGCCCGCGCGCGCCAGCGCCAGCAGCTCGGCCAGGTTGCTGGCCTTCACGTCCGGGTGCACATAGATCAGGTTGGGAGTGACCGCCGCCATCGCCACCGGCGCCAGATCGCGCATCGTGTCGTAGCCGGCGTTGGCGAACAGCGAGGGGTTCACCGCCACCGCCACACTGTGAATGAGCAGTGTGTAGCCGTCGGCCGGTGCGTTCATGACCTGCTGCGTGGCGATGTTGCCACCGGCACCCGGCTTGTTCTCGACCACCACGGTCTGCCCCATCGAGGCGCTCATCTGCTCGGCCAGCAGGCGGGCGACGATGTCGGTGGAACTGCCCGGCGCGAAGGCAACGACCAGCCTCACCGGCTTTTCGGGGTAGGCGGCCTGGCTGGTGGCGGCCGTGCCCAGCGCGGCCACGGCGAGCAGCGCCTTGAGGGCCGAGCGTTTGGAGAGGGTGTGCGTCATGGTGAAAATCCTTGCGTCGTCAGGACGTGCAGGGTAATCGGCAAAGTCGCCAAACTGGCAGGGCTTGGCGCTTGCGATGCCGACGCCATGACCGAGTCCGCAGCGAGTCAAACCCGAAATCCAGCCAAAGTTTTGTGAACTTTTGCGCCCACTCAAGGTCATTCTCGCTGGCGTTAGCACTCGCTGGTTGTGAGTGCTAATATGCCTCATCGCTTTGATCAGGAGGTCTACCGATACCGCCATGACAACTGCCAACGCCCTTACGCTGCGCGACCCTTGGAGCCTGGTGCCCTCGCTGGGCAACCTGGACGCCTACGTTTCTGCCGTGAACCGCATTCCCCTGCTCACGCCGCAACAGGAGCTTGAGTTCGCGCGCCAGTTGCAGGCCAGTGGTGATGTGAATGCGGCGCGCAAGCTGGTGCTGTCGCACCTGCGGCTGGTGGTGTCGGTGTCGCGCCAATACCTGGGTTACGGCCTGCCGCAGGGCGACTTGATTCAGGAAGGCAACGTTGGCCTGATGAAGGCCGTGAAGCGTTTCGACCCGGCGCAGGGTGTGCGCCTGGTGAGCTATGCGCTGCACTGGATCAAGGCCGAGATTCACGAATACATCCTGCGCAACTGGCGCATGGTGAAGGTGGCCACCACCAAGGCGCAGCGCAAGCTGTTCTTCAACCTGCGCTCCATGAAGCAACGCCTGAAGGGCGCAGGCGTGGCAGGCGACACCCACCGCGCAACCTTCACGCCGGCCGAAGTGGCACAGGTGGCGCGTGAGCTGAACGTCAAGCCCGAAGAAGTGCAGGAAATGGAAATGCGCCTGGGCGGCGGTGACATGACGCTGGAGCCGCAGGGCGACGATGACGAAGACGCGTTCGCCCCGATCGCCTACCTGGCCGACGACAGCAACGAGCCCACGCAGGCCCTGCAAGCCCGCCACCGCGACTGGCTGGCCAGCGACGGCATTGCCGCGGCGCTGGATGTGCTGGATGCGCGCAGCCGGCGCATCGTTGAACAGCGCTGGCTCAAGGTGAACGACGATTCAAGCGGCGGCGCCACGCTGCATGAGCTGGCGGCCGAGTACGGTGTGAGTGCCGAGCGCATTCGCCAGATCGAAGTGGCGGCGCTGAAGAAGATGCGCAAGGCGCTGGTCGAAACGGTCTGACGATTCAGCGCTGATGCCTAACGGCGGCCTGCACAGGCCGCCGTTTTCATTCGGCGAGCAGGAGTTTGAGGTCACCCACCAAGGCCTCGGTGGGCGCGCCGTAGCGCACGAACAGGCGCACTCGGGCTTGCTTGTCAAAGACGAAGCTGGCCGCGGTGTGGTCCACCGTGTACTGGCCCTCCTTGCGGCCGGGCACCTTCATCGCCAGGATCTTGAATTCGCGCGTGGTGGCCTTGATGTCTTCCGGGCTGCCGCGCAGGGCGATGAAGCCGGGGCCGAAGCTGGCCATGTATTCGCTCAGCACGGCGGGCGTGTCGCGCTCGGGATCGAGCGTGACGAAGACGCCCTGCACTTTGTCGCCCAACGGGCCCAACTGTCTTTTCACCGCGGCCAGTTCGGCCAGCGTGGAGGGGCAGACATCGGGGCATTGGGTGAAGCCGAAGAAGACGACCGAGACCTTGCCGGCTTGATCGGCCAGGTTGAAGGCTTTGCCATCGGCCTGCGGCAGCTTGAGCACGCGGGCGTATTCGGCGCCGGTGATGTCGACCGCCTTGAACGCCGGGCGCGCTTCGTCGCGCCCGCAAGCAGCCAGGCCGATTGCTGCAACGACAACGGCCAGAGCGGCGCGCCGGTTCATCGAAACAGCCATGGGTTCAGGTAGTGGTCGACCAGCAGCGCTGCAAACAGCAGCGACAGGTGCAAGATGGAAAAACGAAAAGTGCGCCGCGCCAACGCGTCGCTGTACTGGCGCCACAGCGCGAAGGCATAGGCGATGAACACCCCTCCCAGCACCACCGCGCTGGCCAGGTAGATGACGCCGCTCATGCCATAGGCAAAGGGCAGCAAGGTGGCGGCGAACAGCACGAAGGTGTACAGCAGCACGTGCAAGCGCGTGAAGG
>JAYUHT010000194.1:0-5787 GCA_043766725.1 Burkholderiales bacterium
CCCCAGGCGTGGTCGGTGCCGGTGCTGTTGTTGGGCTTGAGCGTGCGGCCGAAGTCGCTTTGCGTGAACGCGGTAACAGTCTGCGCCAGGCCCAGGTTCGTCATCGCGTCATGAAACGCGGCCATGGCGTCGCCCAGTTGCTTGAGCAGCCGCGCATGCGCGCCCTGGGTGGCGTCGCTGCCCAAGGCTTGCTCGCCGTGCAGATCGAAGCCGCCGAGTTGGGCGAAGAACAGTTGTCGGTTGCTTTGCACGGTGGCGTTGCCGGCGATCAGCTTGGCCACCTGGTAGAGCTGCCCGGCCAGGGGCGTGGTCAGCTTGCCGGCCACGGTGAGCGGGGCAAAGGCGGCGTCGATCGCGGCCACCGCGCCGGGTTGGCCGGGCAGCACCTTGACCATGGCGGCCAGCCGCTCGGACATGGCAAAGGCGTCACGCTGCTGGCGCGCCAGGGCCTCGCCAAGCAGGTTGTCTTGCGGCTGGTTGTACAGCGCACGCAGCGCATCGGCGCGCGCCACCAGGGGCGGGTAGCTCAGGCGCCAGGGCTCGCTGCCCAGCTCATAGGCGCCGAAGGTGGCGCCCGGGCCGGGCAACACCAGCGGCCCGGCCAGCGAGGCCACGCCGAAGCGGCCATTGCCGCCCACCGAAATGACCGGGTTGGTGGTGGCCAGCACCTCGCTGGCGCGGCCACCCCAGCCGGTGCGCGTGAGCGCCCGGGCGCTGCCGGTTTCCCACAGGATCTGCTGGTCGGAGTGCGAGAACAGGTTGTCGGGGATGAGCGGGGAGTTGGCCGCGGCGGCGCGGTACTGGGCCTTAGTCAAGGGCGCGGCCAGCGGCCCGACGTTGAACACCGGCGCCAGTTTTCCGCTGGACCAGGCGGTTTGAAGCGCGGCCAGCGCCGGGTGCAGGCCGAACGTGCTGCCGCCCAGCGGCACCAGGCTGGCCTGCGGCAAGGCCAGGCCCTGGCGCACGCCGGCGTATTGCGCGTAGCGCGCGGCGTCGGTCGGCACGACCATGTTGTTGCCGTCGTTGCCGCCGTACAGGAAGATGCAGACCAGGGCCTTGTAGTCCGCGGCATGGGCGGCGCGGCCGGGCAGCAGCAAGCTGCCCAGGCCACCCGCGCCGAGCAAGGAGGCCGCGCCCAGGCCGGTGGCCTTGAGCCAGTGGCGGCGGGTGGGGTGGATGTGAGTCGTTGTCATCGTGATGCTCCTGCGTCAATGCCGCTTAGCGCTGTACGTGGTAGTGGGGCGCCGCAAACACCAGGTAGGCCGCCTGACGCACGCGCTCAGTGACCCAGGTGCTGCTGTTGCTGCTGTCAAACGCCGCCACGGCGTTGACCACGGTGGTGCGCGCCGCGCCCGGCAGCGGCCCGCCGGTGGCCAGCACCGAAAGCCGGTCCACCAGCTTGCCGGCATCGGCCGCGTCGGCTTCAAAGGCGCTGAGGTTCACGCTCGTGCCCAGCGCACCGGGCACGCTAGTGGCCGGCGTGCTGCCGTTCCACATCAACAGGTAGGTGAGGTAGTTCAGCCGTTCGAGCGAGGTGTTGGCGTTGTGGATGCCGAACGCCGGGCCGACCAGGCTGGTGCCGGCCACGGGGTAGTCGGGCGGGTAGAAATTGAACACCGAGGGCGGGCGAAAGACATGCTGGCGTGCCGCTTCGCCCCACCACCAGCCCAGCGCCTCGCCATCGGTCTTGCCGTTCAGCGCACGCAGCACGCCGGTGAACAGCAGCACCGGTTCGCGCAGCTTGCCAGCGCTGGCCGCGGGCGTGGGGCTGCGGGCGTCGGCGTCAAGCAGCGCGGCGGCCACGGTGGCGGCCAGGTCGCCGCGCGTGCCGGTGCCGAAGTTCAGGCCAGCCGCGCTGAAGCGCCCGCTGGTGAAGGCGCCGGCCACGCGCTGCACATAGGCCGGCGAAGGGTTGGCACTCACCAGGTGCTGGATCAATTGCTTGCTGATGAAGGGCGCCAGGTTGGCGTGCTGCATCAGGCTGTCGAGCACCAGTTCCAGCGCCTGCGGCGCGGTGCTGCCGGCCGGCACCGTCAGCGCGCCGAGCAGCCTGCGTTCGGTGCCGTCGTGAAAGCTGGCCACGGGCACCATGTCGCCGCCGTAGTAGCGGCAGTTGGCGCCACTGGGCCAGCAGCCCCAGGCAGTGGCGCCGCCGGCGGGGTAGGTCCAGCCGGTCAAGGCATAGGCATAGGCGCGCACGTTGTCGTTGTTGTAGGTGGGCGCGCACACGCCGCCGGCCAGCGTGCCGTCGGCATTCAGCATGCAGGTTCCCAGGCTGAACAACTGCAAGAGTTCGCGCGAGAAGTTCTCGTTCGGCGCCGCCTTGTGGTTGTTGACGTTGTTCAGGAAGTCGCCCATCAACGGCGACAAGGCCACGCTCTTGAGCACCTGGCGGTAGTTGCCGAAGGATTGAGCCAGCAGGTTGTTGTAGTAATTCTTGAAGCCGTAGCTGCCCGACACTTCAATGCCGTTGATGACCACGATCTGCTGCAAGGCCAGCGCCACGCGCTGGCGCAACTGGTCACTTTGCTGCGTGGCGTTGCGATAGAAGTCCCACACCTGGGGCGTGGTCGAGAACCAGTCACGCCAACAGTTGTCACCGGCATAGGCACTTTGCTGGCAGAAGTCAGTGCTGCTGGTGTTCTTGTGCACCAGGTCGCTGCCGCCCAGGGTGTAGGCCGAGCCGGCCAGCTTCATTTGCGCCGCCACCCAAGGCGCTGCGCCCAGGCTGCGAATCTCGGCCAGCAAGGTTTCGCTGGGCCCGAAGCTGGCCTGGTGAGCCAGGCGCGCGGCGTCGCTGGCCGTCATGGTGGGCGGCGGCGGTGGGGGCGGTGGCGGCGGGGGCGGTGGCGGTGGGCGTTTGCGCGCCTGGGCGTCTTCCGGGCTGGCGCTGCCGCTGCTGTCGCTGCTGCCGCCGCCACAAGCGGCCAACACGACGGCGGCCGCAACCGCGATGGCCCGGGCCTGGCCCGGGCACGCTGCGAAAAAGTGCTTGCTCATCTGAATTCCCAACCGCGGCTGAACATGTAACAAGGCTCGCACGAAGTCAGCAGGCCGCGGTTACAAAACGTACCGCAGCTTGCCGGCGCTGGGGTGGGTGTGCCAACCTGGGTGGTGGGTGCTTGAACTGGCTGGTGAAAGTGGCGCAATTTCAGGCGCCGGCCACTCTGGCCGATAGCCAGGCTTCAACCCGTTTTCGCGCCACCTGCCGAGCTTGGCCTGGCGCTCGACTCAAGGAGTTCAGATGTCCATCGCTGCCCTGTCATCCACCGTTCATGCCTTGGCGACGAACACCGTCGAGCGCATGCCGCCGCGCCGCGGCGACGAGCACGGGCGCGCTCGTGGCCACGAGCATGGCCATGGCCACGACCCGCGGCGCAACGCCGACAACCCGCTGGTGGCCGCCATGACCGAGGCGCTGAGAAGCTTGCAAGGCCTTGGCGCGGGCACGCCCGTGGGCACACCCACCAGCCCGGCGCCGGTTGCGGCACCGGCCGCCACGCCCAGCACCACCCTCACCAACGCGCTGGCTGGTGCTGCTGCGGCGCCAAGCGTCAAGCCCACCGGCCCCACCGCCGGCGCCACGGCGACCAAGGGCACGGCAGTCGCGCCCCCAACGCCCGCGGTGCCCGCCGTTGACGCGCGCGAATTGCGCCACGCCACCCTGGAGTTTGCGCACGAGTTGTTTCATGCCTTGCGCAGTGCTGGCAATGAAGACGGCCCGGGCCGGCGCGGCCAGGGTTGGGGTGGCCGGCGCAGTTATGACGACTTGGCACAACGCCTGCAAGCATTGGCCAGCCAGTTCGCGCCAAAAGTGCCTGCGCCCACGCCTGTGCCCACGCCTGTGCCCACGCCCGCCCCGGGCGGCACAGCCGGTGCCCCAGTCACGCCCACGGCGCCAGTGGGCGCTACCCCGCCCGTTGCCGCCACGGCACCGGGGATGGCCACCAACCCGGTGATCAAGCCGACCAGCACCACCAGCACCACGGCCGGCACCACGGTCGGTACCACACCGGCCACGCCCACCACGCCCACGCCAGCCCCAGCGCCGGCTGCTGTAGCCGCACCGACTTCTCCGTTGCTTTCGGCCTTTTCCAAGCTGGTGGCAGCGCTCAACCCGGGCGCCACCAATACCAGCACCAGCACCAGCGCAACCCAGTTGGCCACGTTCTTGAGCCGCCTGTCGAGCGCCCTGGGTGGCCAGGCGCAACCGGCGCAGATGGACGCCATGCCCAAGGGCAGCATGATCAACATCGCCGCCTGAGAGCCTGCCCTCAGGCGAAGTGCAGCCTGGCCTGATCTTCGGTGTAGTAGCCCAGCGCAACATCCTGCGCCAGCGCTTGCGGGCTGCGCCGTGCGGCGCTGCCGTAGCCACCACCGCCGGGCGTGGAGACACAGATCACATCGCCAGCAACGATTTGAATGTCCTGGTCTTTTGACAAATGCGCCGGCACGTATTCAACCCCGCCGCGCAGGATCATCACCTTGTTCACGCCGCCGGCGGCGCCGCCCTGGGCACCGGGCGGACCGAAGCGGCCGTGGTCCATCACCATGCTCACGCGGGCCTGGCCGCGCAGCAGGCGGATGCGGTAGTTCACGCCGAAGCCGCCGCGTTGTTCGCCTGCGCCGCCCGAGCCTTCGTGCAGCGAGAACTCTTCGAACAACACCGGGTAGAGCTGCTCCATGATCTCGATGGGCGTGGTCTTGGAGATGCCGATCGTCGAGCAGCCATTGGAAATGCCGTCGCCCGCCGGGCTGCCGCCGTAGCCGCCGCCGCTGATCACATACATCACATAGGCGCGGCCTTGCAGCGGGTCGAAGCCGCCCACGCCCAGGTTGCCGCTGGTGCCGGCCGGCGCGCCGAACAGTTCATGCGGAATCGCCTGGCCGAGCGCGGCGAACACGGCTTCGGCGATGCGCTGGCTCACTTCGGCCGCGCAGCCCGACACCGGCCGCGGGTACCGGGCATAGAGAAACGTGCCCTCGGGCTCGATGATGTGCAGCGGCTCGAAGGTGCCGGCGTTCAGCGGCACTTCGGGGAAGATGTGCTTCATGGCCAGGTAGACCGAAGACTTGGTGGTGGCGATGACGCTGTTCATCGGCCCCAGGCAGGGGGGCGACGAACCGCTCATGTCAAACGTTAAACAAGCCTGGTCACCCATGCCGCTGCGCGTGATGCACATGGCAATGGTCAGCGGCTGGTTGACCACGCCGTCGGAATCGACATAGGCCTTGGCTTCGTAGCTGCCCAGCGGAATGCGCTCGATCTGCACGCGCATTTGCTGCGCGGCGCGCCGCTTCAGCTCGGCAATGGCATGCTCCACCGTCGCCACGCCATAACGTTCGAGAAGTGCCGACAGGCGCTTGTCGCCGGTGGCCAGCGCCGCGGCCTGGGCCTTGATGTCGCCGATGCGCTGGTCGGCCACGCGGATGTTGCTCAGGATGATGGCCAGGATCTCTTCATCCATCACGCCCTGTTTGAACAGCTTCACCGGCGGCAGGCGCAGGCCTTCTTGTTCCACTTCGGTGGCGTTGGCCGAAAAGCCGCCCGGAACTGAGCCGCCGGTGTCGGGCCAGTGGCCGGTGTTGGCCAGCCAACACCACAGTTGGCCTTGGTGGAAGTAGGGCGCGACGAACTTCACGTCCATCAAATGCGTGCCGCCGAGGTAGGGATCGTTGACGATGAAGACATCGCCCGGGTGCAGCGGGATCTTGAGCCGGCGCACGCGTTCGATCACCGCGGCCACGGTGAACTGCATGGTGCCCACGAACACCGGCAGCCCCAAC
>JAYUHT010000195.1:0-15332 GCA_043766725.1 Burkholderiales bacterium
TCGCTCAATACCCTCGCGAGGTCGCTGACGACTCGCAAATCAGCCTCAAATTCATCAACACTGTCATACAGCCTGACTACCGTGAAACATGCAGGCTAGCGCTGCTTGAATGCCGGCTTGAGCTTTTCCTGGAAGGCGGCGATGCCTTCTTGCCGGTCGGTCGTGCCGAACAGCGAATGGAACAGGCGGCGCTTGAAGGCTACCCGCTCGCGATGTGATTCTGTTTCCGGTACTGCGCAAGGAAGGTTGACAGCAAGCCTGCGGCTGCGTCAGCCAAGCCCGGGTATCAGCGCTTTGATTCGTTGATAACAATTTGATGCTGGGGTGTGCGAACGCTGGCATTGAACGTCTTTTGGAGCCCACCATGCGCATCACTCTCAACCTTGCCGATGACGCCCTGCTCGTTGGCCAAGCAAGTCGATGCGCGCGCGCGTGTCGCTGGGTGATGCGGTGTCGCAGTTGGTTCGGGCAGGCGCCGCCGCCGGCCCGGTGGTGAAAGCCGCAGCGCTGCCGCTGCGTGGCCGCTTTGCCTTGCTGCCGCAGCGCGACGAGATCATTGCATCAGCGGCGCAGTCGCTGGCGAATCCAGGCTTCGTCGCTGTGAAGTTGTTGGTCGTCCGGCGCCACGGCGCGCAGCGCCGTGGTCAATGCCAGCGCGGCGGCCAGGTCTGCCGTTGCCGCAGCCCGCGCGCCGGCTTTTCGGCGCGCCTCACCACGCTCGGCGTAAGCCACAGCCAAGTCCCTGCGCCAGCGGCTGTCGGCCGCAGCCTTGTCGACCAAGGGCCGCAGCAACTCGATGGCCTTGCCATAGGCCGCGTCGATCTCCGGCAACTTCGCCTTGGCGCCCACGCGCGCCTGGCCCATGCGCATCCACAGCACGGCGAGGTCGCGCGTGGCAACGATGTCATGGGGTTCGTTGGCCAAGGCCGCTTGCCGCAATTCCAGTGCTTCACCAAACGCTGCGTCCGCCTCACGGTGCCGGCCCTGCAGCGCGTGCACATCGGCCACACGTTCCAGCGCCACCGAAAGGTCGCGGCGCCATTCCACGTTGGCCCGGTTGCGCGCCACGAGTTCGCGCCGCAACGCCAGGCACGCGGCAAAGGCTTCACGCGCGCCGTCAACGTCGCCGGCTTGCAAGAAGGCGTCGCCAGCGCGCTCTTGGGTCAACGACAGGTCGCGCTTGAAGTCGGTGCGGGCACTGTCTTCGGCCAGCAGCTCGGTCAGCAGGGTGCGGGCTTGCAGATAGTCGGCGCGGGCCTGGGGCAGATCGCGCTGCGCAGCCAAGCGCATGTCGCCGCGGCGCGCCAGTGCCGCGGCGAGCGCCCGGCGGGTCTCGGGCGACGCGGCCTTGATTTGCCGAAGCTCGTCCACCACACCCTTCTGCACCTCCAGCGCCTCGGCATGCCGGCCCAGTTCAAGCAGCATCTCGGCCTGTTCTGAACGGATGCGCGCCAACTCGGCGATATTGGCGACATCGACGGTAGGGGCAGCCTGGGCCGCGTTGCCACCGGCGCTGAGGATGCGCGCTGCCTCTTGCAGGCCTCGCAGCGCCGCGCCGAGATCGCCGGCGTCGTAGAACAGCCGTGCCCGCAGCGAACGCGCCTGGGAGGCCAGGCTTCGCGCCGTGGCGTCATCGGCAGCCGCCCGCAGCGCGTCGGCCCCCTGGGCCATGCGTTCGAGTATGGCCACGGCTGCCGGCGCGTCGCCCAGCGCAGACTTCGCTTGCGCTTGCGTGGCCAGCGACAGCAGGCGTTCGGTTTCCACCCCCTGTGCAGCAGGCAGCCGCGCCAGCCACGTGGCCGGCGCGCTGAGGCGGCGCTGGGTGGGAACGCGGGCCAGCGTTGCGAGCGCGCGCTCGGCCATGGCCTGGTGTTGAGCGCCATCGCCGGCGGCCTCGTACAGGCGCGCGAAGAGGCGCTCCAGCCGCGCCCGCTGCAACGCCAGCGTGGGCGTGTTGGGCGCGTCGGCAGTGAGCTCCTCGAAGTCCTTGCTGGCGCCGTCCAACAACTCGTGAATCACGCTGCTGGGCACACCGTAGCGGTCTTGAAAACCAGCCGCGTCATCGACCCGCCGGGCCGCCATTTCCACCGCGTTTTCCAGGCGCGCCCGCGCCATGTTGGTGGCGCGCCAGGAAGCCCACGCACCCACCGCCGCAACCAGGGCCAGCACCGCCATGCCCGCGGCCACCCAGCGCGCGGTGTTGCGTTCGCGGCGTTCGGCTTCGGCCTGGCGCTGCGTGAGCGTGGTCAAGGGCACGCCGGTCAACGCGGCCACCAGCTTCAGCACGGTGAAGTGCAAGCCGTCGCCGTCTTGCCGCATGTCGGGCGCCAGGGGCTCGCGTTCGTCGGGCTGCCAGGTGGCTTGGGCAGCGTTCCAGCTTTCAAACAGGCTCGGGTGGAAGGCGCCTTGCGGCTCGCCTTGGGCGTCGTGGCGCTGCGGCAAGCCAACGCTCAGCACAGGGAAGATGCGCCCGCTGCGCCCCAGGCGCTTGAATTCGCGGATTTCTTCGCCCACCCAGACCGAACGCGCGCTGGCCGGGCTGCACAGCACGATCAAAGCATCGGCGGCGCCCAGCGCAGCGCGCAGCGTAGCGCCCAGGTCGGTGCTGGCATCGGCATCCCAGCGGTCGCGGAACACGGGCGCAATGCGCTTGGGCACCGGCCCATGACCAAAGTCTTGGCCGCGCAAGGGTGCAGGCACCACAAAGGCTTCAAGCGCCTTTTGCAGGCTCTCGCCGATGCGGCGGTCAACGCTGGAATACGAGATGAAGGCCGCGTAGCGCATCACGGCGCGCTTTTGGTCTCAGAAGCGCCAGAGAGCCTGCACGGCGATGGTGGTTGCATCGAAACGGTTGTCAGCAATCAGGCGCGAGATTTCGACATCGGCGGCGAACGCCGGGCCACGCAGCAGTGATAGGCCGAGCGCCAGGGTGCCCTTGTTCTTGTCCACCGAATCGGTGGTGAAGTTGAAGCGCGTGGGGGTGTCGCGCAAGTCTTGCGCCATGCGCACCGCCACGAGTTGGCGTTCGCCTTTGAATTCGTGCTGCCACGAGGCCGACACCCTTGGCACCAGGGTGCCGTAAGCGGCCTCGTGGCGATAGGCGGCAACGAGTTGCAGTTCCGCTTGCAGGGAGGTGCGGCGTTGTTGATCGAAGGCGAGTTCAAGGCCGGTGGGGTCGCCGGCGGCGCGCGTGGTCACGATGACCGGGGCGTTGCTCGGATTCGAACGCACCGTGTTCGTCACGCTGGTGCGCCCCGTCTCGGTGTAGGCGCCAAGCAAGGTGCGCAAGTAGGTGAGCGAAAGCCGTGGGCCCCACTCAAACTGTTCGCCGCGAACATCGAAGCCAGCGCGGGCTGTGATACCCCATTCGGTGAGCTTGGCCTTGCCGCTGATCGTGCCGGCATAAATGTCATCAATGGCGAAGCCGCCACTTGAGTACCCGGTTTCGCTGAGGGGGTCTGGGTCGATCGTGTTGCCGCTGGCCTCAATGGCGCACACATTGCGCCGGTACGAATAATTGCGGCGGCTGTACTGGGCACCGACATCGGCGAAGGCCTCGCCCATGCGTTTGGCGATGAACACACCCAGGCGCGTGCCCTTGTCATCGAAACCGCCCCCGGGGCCCACCTTGCAGAGATCGGCCTGCGTGCTGGCGTCAAGGTTCGTCGTCAGGCCAGCGATCAGCGCCGGCGCCGCGCGATAGTCGGCGTTGGCGCCGCGCTGGCCCAGCCACACGCCGGCCACCAGGTTGTCGCGCGTGGCGTAGTCGATGCCGATGACCGCTTCCGAGATGCCGGCACCATAGCCGGCCTCGAGCGCGGTGGTGGCCCGATTGCGGCGCTCGTGGCTCAGGCGCGCGAACATGCCCAACCCGCTTTCGCCTTGCGCGCCGATGGCCAGGCCTGCTGCGTTGGCGGTGTCGCTTCGCTCAGCTACTTGCACGAGCAGTTCGGGTTCATCAAGACCGGCGCGCTTGCCGCGCCCATCAAGCCGGCTGTCAGCCCGGTTTCTGGCCATGCGGAATTGCGAAACCGTTTTGGTGGTCTGCAACGAGCCCAGGCTGCCACCCAGGGAGGCCGCCGATATGACGGCGCTGCTGCCGCATGCGGCGACAACTTCCTTGCCGAGTTTCAAGGTATCGCGCAGTGCAACCAATGCATTGTCGTGATCCTCGGCGGTGGCCGTTGGCGCCAACCCGAAGGCAACGCCGCAGCCCGCAGCGCTGCCCAGCGACAAGGTCTCGACCAAAGCCTGATCGAGGCTGCGCGGCGGCGGCTCGGCCATGGCGGGTGGGCAGCAGCCCAGCACAACGACACCGACAGAAAGAAGCGTCTTCATCTTCGAACCTCCTGAACCCAGCGCGCGGGCTCAGGCCGGTGGCGAGCTTGCCGCGATGCGGCGGCCACGCTTGGTGCGGTTAAGTATCGGGCGCACCTAGCAGGAAAGGAAGGCTGGCAGGTTGTTGAACTAGGGGTGGCGCCTGGCCAAAAACCAATGGCCAGCCCGCAAGCCCCGGCGTCAGCGCCACCGAAAGTGTCTGAGCTAGCGCTGCTGGAACGCGGGCTTGCGTTTTTCCTGAAACGCCGCCATGCCTTCTTGCTGGTCAGCCGTGCCGAACAACGAATGAAATAAGCGGCGCTCGAAGCTCACGCCATCGCGCAAGCCGCTTTCGAACGCGCGGTTGACGCATTCCTTGGCCAGCATCACGCTGGGACCACTCAAGGCGCAGATGGCGGCGGCGGCGGCTAACGTTTCTTCCAGCAACTTTTCCAGCGGCACCACGCGCGACACCAACCCCACGCGCTCGGCCTCTTCGGCGCCCATCATGCGCGAGGTGAGCACCATGTCCATCGCCTTGGCCTTGCCCACCGCGCGCGGCAGGCGCTGGGTGCCGCCGGCCCCGGGAATGATGCCGAGCTTGATTTCGGGTTGGCCGAACTTGGCGTTGTCAGCAGCGATGATGAAGTCGCACATCATGGCCACTTCGCAGCCCCCGCCCAGCGCGAAACCGGCCACGGCGGCGATCACCGGTTTGCGCACCTTGAGCACATGCTCCCAGTTGCGGGTGATGAACTCGCCCTTGTAGGCGGCCATGTAGTCGAGGCTGCCCATGGCCTTGATGTCGGCGCCGGCGGCAAAGGCCTTGTCGCTGCCGGTGAGCACGATGCAGCCGATGCTTTCATCAGCATCAAACGCCAGCAACGCCGCGCCCATTTCGTCCATCAACTGGTCACTCAGCGCGTTCAGCGCCGCCGGGCGGTGCAGCGTGATCAGGCCGGTGCGGCGCGGGCCTTCGCCACGCACTTCGGTGAGGATGCATTCATAGGTCATGGCGTTCTCGTTTGAATGAGTCGCCATGACTATACGTGCCGCTGTTTGGCGGCAACGCTGCCAGCTACTCGTGGTAGTCGTAGGCCTGGAAGCCGGCCAGCCGCACCAGGCTGTCGCGCTTGGCGGCGGCATAGTCGGCCAGTGCCATTTCACGCACCAGGGCGGGGAAGGTGGTGGTCGGCGTCCAGCCCAGCATCTGCCGCGCCTTGGTGCCGTCGCCCAACAGAGTTTCCACCTCGGTGGGGCGGAAGTAGCGCGGGTCGATGCGCACCAGCACCTCGCCGGGCTTGCAGCGGGCACGAATGTCGCCTTGAGCCGCCGGCTTGACGGACGTGACCACGCCGATCTCTTCCAACCCCTGGCCCTTGAATTCGATGCCGATGCCCAGCTCGGCCGCGGCGAGCTGCACGAATTCGCGCACCGTGTGCTGCTCGCCGGTGCAGATGACGAAGTCTTCCGGCCGGTCTTGCTGCAGCATCAACCACTGCGCATGAACATAGTCGCGGGCATGGCCCCAGTCGCGCGCGGCGCTGAGGTTGCCCAGGAACAAGGTGTCTTGCAGGCCGTGGGCGATGCGCGCCAGGGCGCGCGTGATCTTGCGCGTGACGAAGGTCTCGCCGCGCAGCGGGCTTTCATGGTTGAACAGGATGCCGTTGCAGGCATACAGGCCGTAGGCCTCGCGGTAGTTCACGCTGATCCAGTAGGCGTACAGCTTGGCCACGGCATAGGGGCTGCGCGGGTAGAACGGGGTGGTCTCGCGCTGCGGAATCTCCTGCACCAGGCCATAAAGTTCGCTGGTGCTGGCCTGGTAGAAGCGGGTCTTCTTTTCCATGCCCAGGATGCGAATGGCTTCCAGCAGCCGCAGCGTGCCCAGGCCGTCGGCATTGGCCGTGTACTCGGGCGTCTCGAAGCTCACCGCCACATGGCTCATAGCGGCCAGGTTGTAGATTTCATCGGGCTGCACCAGCTGCACGATGCGGATCAGGTTGGTTGAATCCGTCAGGTCGCCGTAGTGCAGCTTGAAGCGCGGGTTGTCGACATGCGGGTCTTGGTAGATGTGGTCGATGCGGTCGGTGTTGAACAGGCTGGTGCGCCGCTTGATGCCGTGTACTTCATAGCCCTTGGCCAACAACAGCTCGGCCAGGTAGGCACCGTCCTGGCCGGTCACGCCGGTGATGAGGGCTCGTTTTCGGGTCATGCCTGTTCCTCTTGCGTTGTGGTGTTCAGGGTGTGAAATGGCGCGCTGGCGTAGGTGCTGGCGATGCCGCTGGCCAGGGCGATGCGCGCGCGCCAGCCCAAGGCGGCCAGGCGGCTCACGTCGAGCAGCTTGCGCGGCGTGCCGTCGGGCTTGCTGGCATCGAAGACGATGCGGCCCTCGTAGCCAACGGCCGCGCACACTTGCTGGGCCAGCTCGGCAATCGTCACGTCCACACCCGTGCCCACGTTGAGCAAGGGCCCGGCGTAGCCTTGCTGCATGAGCATCACGCAGGCATCGGCCAGGTCGTCCACATGCAAGAACTCGCGCCGCGGCGTGCCGCTGCCCCACACCATCAGTTCCGCTGCACCTTGCTGTTTGGCTTCGTGCGCCTTGCGCAGCAGCGCCGGCAGCACGTGGCTGGTTTGCAGGTCGTAGTTGTCGTTCGGGCCGTACAGGTTGGTGGGCATCACGCTCACGTACTGGCGGCCATGCTGGCGGTTGAAGGCGTCGCACAGCGCGATGCCGACGATCTTGGCCAGCGCATAGGCCGAGTTGCTGTCTTCCAGCGGGCCCGTGAGCAAGTACTCTTCCTTGATGGGCTGCGGGCAGTCGCGCGGGTAGATGCAACTTGAACCCAGGAACATCAGCCGCTGCACGCCCGCGGCATGGGCGCCGTGGATGAGGTTGGCCTCGATCATCAGGTTGTCGTGGATGAAGTCGGCACGCAAGCGGTCGTTGGCCAGGATGCCGCCGACCTTGGCCGCGGCGATGAAGATGTAGCCGGGCTGCTCGCGCGCCAGGAATTCGTGCACGGCAGCCTGGTTGCACAGGTCCAGCTCAGTGCGGCTGCGCAGCAGCAACTCGGTGTGGCCAGCGGCGCGCAGCCGGCGCACCAGCGCGCTGCCGACCATGCCGCGGTGGCCAGCAACGAAGATCTTGCGGTTCTGATGTAGGGTCACGCAGTACCTTGGTGTGGCGCATGGCGCCGACGTGCCGGCCCACATTGGCCGGCGCAGCCCAGGGTTTCGGCATGGCGGCCGCAAACTGCAGCCCACCATGGTGTTGGCGTACACAAAGTCACTTTTCAGGGGGCTGGCGCGCAGCATCAGCCCGAACGCGCGCGGCGCGCGGGCCGGGGCAGACGATGCCGCACGTTACGGCGAGCGCGGCTGAGCTATTCCTTTTGCGCCTGCTGCGGCGCGCGTTGCAGCATCAGGTCGACAAAGGTCTCGGCGTCTTGCTTGATCTTGATGCGCACGGGCAGGTACTGCAGCGACGGCGCAAACCAGACCTCGGCCACCAGGTCACCCCCCGGGCGCGTGTCGCGCCGCGGCTTGACGTGAAAGGTTTCGATCGGCCCCATCGGCGTATCGAGCACCTCGCGCGCCAGCACGTCGTAGACCCAGCGATCCACATTGCTGGGCAGCGCCAACGGCACTTCGAGCGAGCGGCCCGGTTGCAGCAGCTCGGGCTTGAGCGTGAACAGGTAGGCGAGCTGCACGAACTGGCTGGCACTGTCTTGCACGCCGGCCAGGCGCTCGTGCTCCTTGCCGCCGGGCAACACGATGCGCGTGTCGCTGAATGTGATGCTGCGCTGGCGCGTCTCGCGCAACACCTGGCGCGTTTCTTCTTCGTAGCGCAGCGGGCGCAGGCCCTCGGGGCTCAATTCGCCGTCGCTGCTCATGCGCCGGCTCACCAGCGGCGCAAAGTTGGGGCCCACGCGCACATCAAGATGCACCTGGTAGCGCGCGCCGCTGCGCAGCCAATCCACTTGCGCCGTGCCTTGCACCTCACCACGGAAATTGCCGCGCAATTGATAGCTCAGGCGCGTGGAAGGCGGCCATTCAAAGCCTTGGGCAGCCGCCGGCGATGCCACGGCGGGAACGGGTGGGGCCGCTGGCAGCGGCGGCTCGATGGCTGCTGCCAGCGTGGGCTCGGGCGCAGCGGGCGGCGTGGCGACGGTTTCGTCAGCGGGTTTCGGCGCGGGCTCGGGCGCGGCCTGGGCCAAGGTGTCGGGCACAGGCGTGGGGCTGGGCACGGGCGGCACGGGCAGTGCCTCAGCAGGGAGCTGCTGCGCGCCTTGCGCAGTTTGCGCGGATGACGCTGGCAGTGCAGCTGCGGTGGCCACGCGCGGGCGCGCCACGCTCGGCGGCGCGCCCGGTGCGGGCGGCGGCGCGGTGGGCGCCAGGTCGCGCACGAAGGCCACTTCAATGCGCCGCAGCGCGCGCTCGCCGCTGCCTTCACCCAAGGTGGCCAGCGGCATCACCAGACCCAGGCCGGCATGCAGCATCAACACGCCCAACACAACGGCCAAGGCCGCCAGGCGGCGCGCCCCGAGCAGGCGTGTAGCCGTGTCGATGGGCATGTGAGCGATCACCATACAAGAGCCCGCAACCGGTAACCCCCGCAGCCACCCTACCCGCCCAGCCAGCCCCGGCGCAGCGCGGCGGCCTGGCGCGTGGCCTGCGGCAACAGCGCCAGCGTCACGCTCGACACATCGGGCGCCGGCGCGGGCACACGCACGTTGAGCACGCGCTGGTCGCGCACCAGCAGCACCGTGGCCACGGCGTTGGGCGCCAGCCAGGCACGCGCATCGTCAAGGCGGCGTATGCGCCAGCCGTCCACCGCCAGCAATTCATCGCCCGCGGCCACGCCGGCGGCTTCAGCCACACCGCCGCGCAGCACGTTCTTCACCACCACGCCGGTAACCGGGCCTTCTGACACGCGCAGCCCCCATGCGCTGGCCAGGTTGCCTTCAGCGCGCTGCACCTGCACGCCAAAGGCCAGCAACAGCGCGGGCAGGGGCAGCTCTTCTGTGCCGTGGACGAACTGCTTCAGCTCATCCGCCACGCCCTTGCCGCCAACGCTGCGCACGGCGGCCATGATGTCGGCTTCGTTGATGGGCCCGCCATGGCTCTGGGGCCCGCCATGGCTCTGGGGCCCGCCATGGCTCTGCGGCCCGCCGCCGCTGGCCCGCCACAACGCGCGCATCACGTCATCCAAACAGCCCTTGCCCTGGGCGCGCAAGCGCAAGTCCAGCGCCAGCGCCACCAGGGCACCCTTGGTGTAGTAGCTCACCGTGGCGTTGGGCGTGTTCTCGTCGGTCTTGTAGTACTTCACCCAGGCATCAAAACTGGCCTGGGCCGCACTTTGCACGGCGCGCCCGGGCGTGGCCAGCACGCCCTGCAAGGTCTTGCCCAGCAGATTCAGGTAAGCCGGCACGTCGATCAAGCCGGCGCGGCGCAGCAGCAGGTCGTCGTAGTACGAGGTGAAGCCTTCAAAGAACCACAGCAGCTCGGTGTAGTTTTCGCGCGTGTCGTCGATGCGTGTCAACTCGGCCGGCTTCAGCCGCTTGACGTTCCAGGTGTGAAAGTACTCGTGGCTCACCAGCCCGAGCAGCCGTGTGTAGCCATCCCCCTGTTTGGCCAGGCCGCGGCGCGGCAGGTCGCGCCGGGCGCACAGCAGCGCCGTGCTGGCGCGGTGCTCGAGGCCGCCGTAGCCGTCTTCCACGGCATTGAGCAAGAAAACATAACGCTTGAACGGTGGCGGCTGCTCGCCATGCCAGAAGCGGATCTGCGCTTCGCAGATGCGCTGCGCATCCGCCATCAGGCGCGGCGCATCGAACGACGGCAAGGCGCCGCTGACGATGAATTCATGCGCCACCCCACAGGCCTTGAAGCCGCCGCGCCAGAACGTGCCCAGCGCCACGGGGTGGTCGATCAGCTCGTCGTAGTCGGCCGCCACGAAGGTATTGCGCGTCTTGCCAGCGCTCATCGCAGTGGCCAGTTGCCAGCCCTTGGGCAGGCCGCTCACATGCAGGTGTTGCGGCTGTTGCTCAGCGCCGTGCACGCGCAGCAGCAGGCTGCTGGCATTGAAGAAGCCACGCTGCGCATCAAGAAAGGCGGTGCGCACCGAGGTGTCGAAGGCATACACGTCGTAGCTGAGCTGCAGCGCCACGCCGGGGCGGCAGGCAATCTGCCAGCTGGTCTTGTCAAGCTGCACGAGCGCGCAAGGCTTGGCAGCCTGCGTCGCAGACAGGCCGCTCAGGTGGCGTGCAAAGTCGCGCACCAAGTAGCTGCCGGGTATCCACACCGGCAGGCTGACCACCTGCGTGGCGAGCGGCCGCGCCACCTTCAGGGTGACGCGATAGCAGTGCGCATGAGGTTGCGCCGGCTCGACCCGGTGTTCGATCATCTTGACGAACGGGTCAACCCTTCTTGCCCGCGACCAGGTGCTTTTCGATCTGATCCACCGGGATCACCCCGGGCACGCGCGTGCCGTCTTCGAAGAACACCGCCGGCGTGCCGTTGACGCGGTACTTCTGGCCGAAGGCGACGTTGCGCTCGAGCGCACCGTCGTCGCACTTGCCCATGGTCTTGGGTGGGTTGACGTTGTCGAGCATCCAGCTGCGCCACACCTTGGCGGCTTCCTTGTTGCACCAGATGTCGCGCGACTTGGCCGTGCTGTCAGGCCCCAGGATGGGCAGCAAGAAGGTGTAGATGGTGACGTCTTTCACGGCCAGCAAATCGCGCTCGAAGCGCTTGCAGTAGCCGCAGTTCGGGTCGACAAACACCGCCATCTTGCGGCTGCCGTTGCCCTGCTTGATGACCACCGAGTCTTTCACCGGCAGCGCGGCAAACTCCACCGCAGTGAGTTTGTTGATGCGCGCTTCGGTGAGGTTGGTGCGGGTGCGGGTGTCGAACAGCGTGCCCTGGACGATGAAGTTGCCGCTTTCGTCGGTGTACAGAATCTCGTGGCCTATGCGCACTTCGAACAGCCCGGCAATCGCCGTCTTGGTCACTTCGTCGATCTTCGGAAAATTCGGCAGCCGCTCGGGCAGGTTCTTGCGGATGGCGGCTTCATCGGCCGCAGCGGCGGCGCAGGTCAGGGCAAAAGCCAGGCCCAGCAGGGTGGCGTGCAACTTCATGTTAGATCCTCAGGAATGCAGCGCACGCGCCGCGAGAAAGCGTTTGAGCGGGCCCAGGTGTTGCACCAAAGTCAGCCCACGATTGCGAAGTTCCCGCGCCAGCGGGTGCGGGTGGGCGAAGAGTTGCCACAGGCCATCGGTCACGCCGCTCATGGCCAGGGTGGGGCCGAGGCGGGCGCGGGCGTGGCGGCGCAGCAGTCTTTCATCGCCCAGCGCGCGCCAGGGCTCGCGCTGATTGATCACCTGGCACAGGCTGGCGACATCGGCCAGGCCCAGGTTCAGGCCCTGGCCAGCCAAGGGGTGGATGACATGCGCGGCGTCGCCCAGCAGCACCCAGCCCGGGCCGCAGATGGATTGCGCGCGGCCCAGCGCCAGCGGCCAACTGGCGCGCGCCCCGGCCAGGCGGAGCAGGCCCGCAGCGCCTTGCGTGGCCTCGTTCAAGGCCTGCTCGAAGGCCGCATCGCCCAGCGCCATCAGTTCCAGCGCGCGCTCGTTCGGCACTGACCACACCAGCGCGTAACCATGCCCGGGTTGCGGCCGGTCAAACGGCAGCAAGGCCAGCACCTCGGGGGCGCGCAGCCACTGGCGCGCCTGGCCGCGGTGCGGTGCATCGGCCAGCAGCCGCGTGGCCACGGCCTGGTGGCCATAGTCGCGGCTGGCCCATTGCACACCCAGGGCCTGGCGCGCTGCGCTGGCGCGGCCTTCGGCCAGCACTTGCAGCGGTGCGTTCACCTCGGCCGCGCCGACCCACTGCACATGCGGGGCAAAGCGCAGCGCGGCGCGCAAGGCGTCGTCGAGCGCGGCAGCGTCGGCGATCCAGGCCAGCGCCTCGGTGGCCTGCGCCCAGGCCGAGAAATCGAGCGCAGCACCAGGGGCATCGCCCTCGATATGCATGTCGTAGACCGGGGTGCGAGCGTCTTCGGGCAAGGCCTCCCAGACCTTGAGCTGGTCCAGCAACGCCAGCGAACCGGCATTCAGCGCGTAGGCCCGAATGTCGCCCTGAGTCGGCGCTTGCTCCTGCCCGGCTAACGCCACGCGCAGCCCACCGCGGGCCAGCCCCAGCGCGGCGGCCATGCCCACGCAACCGGCGCCTCGTACACAAACATCAAAGTCGTTGCTCACCGTGGCAATTGTAGGCAGCGGCCCTGGGCACAATCGGCGCAACTGTTTGTTAAGAGGTGCCTCTTTGAGCTTGCTTGAATGCCGAGTGGCCGCGTTGGCCGTATACCCCGTCAAGTCGTGCGCCGGCATCGAACTGACGCAGGCCCAGCTCACAGCCACCGGCTTACAGTGGGACCGGCAATGGATGGTGGTTGACGACCAGGGCGTCTTCCTCAGCCAGCGCGAGTTGCCGCGCATGGCACTCATCCACTGCGCGCTGCGCACCAGCATGTTGGAACTACGCGCCCCCGGCATGCTGGCCTTGCACGTGCCGCTGGCCTTTGATGACTCCGGGCCGCCGCTGCGCGCCCAGGTGTGGGCCGACACGGTGAAGGCGCAAGACTGCGGCACTGTCGCCGCGCAATGGCTCACCGACTTCCTGGGCCGCCAGGCGCGGCTGGTGCGCTTCGACCCGCGCCGCCAACGCGATTGCGACGCCAAGTGGTTAGCAGGGTTGCCGGCGCACACCGCGTTTGCCGACGGCTTTCCGCTGCTGGTGACCAGCACCGCTTCACTGGCCGAGTTGAACCGCCGGCTGCATGCACGCGGCCTGGCTGCCGTGGCGATGGCACGCTTTCGGCCCAATGTGGTGTTAGACGGTTTGGCTGCGCACGACGAAGACCATGTGCGCGGCCTGCGCATCGGCGGCGCGGCCGTTGGCGTGGAGTTGCGCCTGGTCAAACCCTGCGGGCGTTGCAGCATCCCCGATGTGGAGCCCGCCACCGCGCGCGTCGGGCATGCCGTGTCCGATGAACTGACTAGCTATCGCAGCGACCCGCGCGTGAACGGCGCCGCCACCTTTGGCGTGAACACGGTGGTGGTGTCAGGGCAAGGCAGCATGTTGACGGTGGGCGATTCGGCCCAAGCCGAGCTGGGTTTTTGAAAGCTCGGTCTTGCACCGCCTGAGCAACTTGCAGCTTTTCACGATATGCGTGCTCATCTGGAGCACGACCTGGCATGCCATCGTCTACCAGATCGCCGAAGTGCCGCCGGAATGGGGCGTGGCCCTGCGCTTCAGCCTGGCCGGCTTGGTGGTGCTGGCGGGTTGCCGCTGGCACGGGCAGCGCTTGCGCTTCACCCCGCGCGTGCATGCGTTGTTCGCGCTGCAAGGCGTGTTCATGTATTCGCTGTCGTACATCTGCGTCTACCATGCTGAAGCGCATGTGCCTTCGGGCCTGGTGGCGGTGGGCTATTCGGCCTCACCCCTGCTCGGCGGCCTGGGCGCCTGGCTGCTGTGGCGCAGCCCGCTGCCTGCGCGTTTCGTGGCCGGCGGGGTGGCCGGCGTGGCCGGCGTGGCGCTGATCTTCTGGCCCGAATTCGGCAAGGCCGGCGCTGCGGCACTGCTCGGCGCGGCCTTCACCGCCGCGGCCGTGCTGCTGGCCACGGTAGGCGGCTTGCTGGTGCACGCCGGCACGCGGCGCGACACACCGTTCTGGCCCAGCCTGGGCTATTCGTTGTTCTACAGCAGCCTGTGTTCGGCCGCGCTGGCCTGGCTGAGCGGCCAGCCGCTGGTGCTGCCCGCCAGCGCGCCATGGTGGGGTTCGCTGGCCTACCTGGTGCTGGCCGGCACGGTGGTGGCCTTTGCCTGCTGGCTCACGCTGCAACAGCGCCTGGGCCCGGGCAAGGCCGGCACCGTGGGCGTGGCCACGCCGGTGCTGGCGCTGTTCGTGTCCGCTGCATTCGAAGGTTATCGGCCCGACCTGTTGACCGCCCTGGGCGCGCTGCTGGCGCTGGTGGGCAATGTGATGATGCTGCGCTCGCGTGCGTCGAGCCCAAGCCCGAGCCCGACAGCCTCCTAGAATCGCGCGCTCCCTTTCCCCGTCTGTCTCGAAAGCCCTTTCATGAGCCTCAAGTGCGGCATCGTGGGCCTGCCCAACGTCGGCAAGTCGACCCTGTTCAATGCCCTGACCAAAGCCGGCATCGCTGCCGAGAACTACCCGTTTTGCACCATCGAGCCCAACGTCGGCGTGGTCGAGGTGCCCGACCCGCGGCTGGCGGTGCTCAGCGCCATCGTCAAGCCCGAGCGCGTGGTGCCGGCCATCGTGGAGTTCGTCGACATCGCCGGCCTGGTGGCCGGGGCCAGCAAGGGCGAGGGCCTGGGCAACCAGTTCCTCAGCCACATCCGCGAAACCGACGCCATCGTCAATGTGGTGCGCTGTTTCGAAGACGACAACGTCATCCACGTGGCCGGCCGGGTCGACCCGATTTCAGACATTGAAGTCATCCAGACCGAGCTGTGCCTGGCCGACCTGAGCACGGTTGAAAAGGGCATCTCGCGCTACACCAAGGTGGCCAAGGCGGGGCAGGACAAGGAAGCGCAGCGGCTGGTGGATGTGCTGAAGAAGTGCGAGGCCGCGCTCGACCAGGGCCTGCCGGTGCGCAGCATTGCCTTCAGCAAGGAAGAGCTGGCGGTGCTCAAGCCGCTGTGCCTGATCACCGCCAAACCGGCCATGTACGTGGGCAACGTGGCCGAAGACGGCTTCGTCAACAACCCGCTGCTGGCCAAGTTGCAGGCACATGCCGACAAGCATGCCGCGCCGGTGGTGGCAATTTGCGCCAAGACCGAGGCCGAGCTGGCCGACATGAGCGACGAAGACCGCACCCTGTTCCTGCATGAAATGGGGCAAGACGAACCCGGCCTGAACCGCCTGATCCGCTCGGCCTTCAAGCTGCTGGGCCTGCAAACCTACTTCACCGCCGGCGTGAAGGAAGTGC
>JAYUHT010000196.1:0-5760 GCA_043766725.1 Burkholderiales bacterium
CGGAACCGCAGCGCCACAATCGCCGGCGGCTGGTGCCAAGACCGGCTTGCCCAAGCCGACACGCCTGACTGCAAAGCACACCCATGAAGATCGCCATTCTTGGCGGCGGCCACGGCTGCTACGCCGCCGCAGCCGACCTGTCTGAAGCCGGGCACGAGGTGCGCTTGTGGCGCCGTGATGCGGCGGCGCTGCAAGCCGTGATCGAGGCCGGCGGCATCCTGCTCAAAGACGCCGCGGGAAGCCGGGAAGTGCCTATTGCGCGGGCCACGGCTGATATCGGCGCCGCACTGCACGGCGCCGCGCTGGTGCTGGTGCCCAGCCCCGCCACGGCGCAGGCCGAGATCGCGCGCGCCATGGCGCCGCACCTGGTAGCGGGCCAGGTGGTGTTCTTGCCGCCGGGCAGCTTTGGCAGCTTGGTCATGTCGCGCATCGTGCGCGCCGCGGGCAACGCAGCCGATGTGGCCTGGGCCGAAACCGGCACGCTGCCTTACCTGGCGCGCAAGCACGGGCCACGCGAAGTCAACATCACCGTGCGCGCCGTGCGCCTGCCCACCGGTGTGTACCCGGCGCGGCACAGCGCGCGAACGATTGAAGTGATTCGCAACGCCTACCCCAGCGTGCACGCTTGCGGTGATGCGCTGTCGGGCGCGTTGATGAACGCCGGCCCCGTCATCCACCCGCCGCTGATGGTGATGAACGCCGCGCCCTTGCAGCACTTCGACAAATGGGACATCCATACCGAAGGCACGCAACCGGCGGTGCGCGCGGTGACGGACAGGCTCGACCTGGAACGCATCGCCGTACGCGAAGCGCTGGGCTACAGCGCGCCGCATTACGCGCTGGCCGACCACTACAACAACGACCGCTGGATGTATGGCGATGCGCACAAGAAGCTGCAAAAGAGCGGCGACTGGCGCGAGCACATCGAGCTGAACACGCACCGCTACATCAGCGAAGACACCGAGCTGGGCCTGGCCTTGCTGGCCAGCGTGGCACGCTGGGCCCAGGTGGACGCGCCGATTGCGCAGGGCTTGTTGGCCATCGTGGGCGGCTTTCTCGGGCGCGATTTGCGGCGCGGCGAACGCACGCTTGAAGCCATGGGGCTGGCCGGCCTGTCGCGGCTTGAAATGCGGCAGTTGCTGCACGAAGGCGAATAGCCGATGGCGCGTTTCGCTGCCGTGGGCGCCGGGCGCATGGGCCGCGGCATTGCCATCGCGTTGGCCTACGCCGGGCACCGCGTCGCGCTGGTGGACTTGCGCGTGCGCACGCCGGCTGCCTGGGCGCAACTGCGCAGTGACGTGCAGGCCGAAGTCAACGCTGCGTTGCAAGGCCTGGCGCAATTGGGTACGCTGCCAGCAGACCAGATCAGCGCCGTGGCCGCGCGTGTGCAACTCGTGGATGCCGCCGGCGCGCCGGCCGCCCTGGCCGCTGCCGAGTTGCTGTTCGAAGCCGTGCCCGAAACCCTGGCCGCCAAGTGCGAGGCCTTTGCTTGGCTGAACGAACACTGCTCGCCCACGGCCATCATCACCTCCACCACCAGCAGCATGCTGGTGACGCAACTGGCTGCAATGGTGCGCGGCCCCGAGCGCTTCTTGAACATGCACTGGCTGAACCCGGCCTACATCATCCCGGTGGTGGAGCTTTCCACCCACTCAGGCTTGGCACCCGCCGTGTTGGCGCGCACCAAGGCGCTGATGGAAGAAATCGGCAAGCTGCCGGTGGTGTGCGGCCCCACGCCCGGCTACATCGTGCCGCGGCTGCAAGCGCTGGTCATGAACGAGGCCGCGCGCATGATCGAAGAGGGCGCGGCCACGGCCGAAGAGATCGACAAGGCCACGCGCTTCGGCCTGGGCCTGCGCTTTGCCGCCATCGGCGTGGTGGAGTTCATCGACTTCGGCGGCATCGACATCCTGCACCACGCCAGCCGCGAAATGGCACAAAGCATTGACGCTGCGCGCTACGCCGCGCCGACGGTAGTGGGCCGCATGGTGGGTGAAGGCAGGCTGGGCCTGAAGACCGCCAGCGGCTTTCATGACTACGCCGGCCGCGACCTGCCGGCCTACCGCAATGATGTGCTGGCGCGCGTGCTGGGCCTGTTGCAACATGCCGGCTTGTGGCGGCCGCCGGCCAGTGAGACGTTATCCTGAGCTGATTCGCCCACAGCGCACCACGAGGAGCAACACCATGATGCAACGCCAACGCTTGATCCCCTTCACCACCACCTTGGCCCTGTGCCTGAGCGCGTTGGCCAGTGCACCGGCGCTGGCGCAAGAGGTGACGCTCAAGGCGGTGAACGCGTTTCAGGAAGGCACCTACTACGCGCGCAACTTCGAACGCTTCGTGAAGAAGGTGAACGACGAAGGCAAGGGCGTGGTGCAGATCAACTACCTGGGCGGGCCCAAGGCCATCCCGACGATGGAGCAAGGCGCGGCACTGCGCAACGGTGTGGTTGATTTGTCCAACACCACCACCTCGTTCATTGCCGGCACCTCGCCCGAAAGCCTGGCGCTGAACTACGCCACCGTGCCCTGGGCCGAGATGCGCCAAAACGGCACGGTTGAATACCTGAACAAGCTGATGCTGGAAAAAGGCCTTTACTACTACGCCCGCACCGGTGACGGCGTGCCGTACCACATCTACCTGAACAAGAAGATCGACAAGGCTGACTTGACCGGCCTGAAGATCCGCATCGCCCCCATCTACCGCGAGTTCTTCACCAAGCTCGGTGCATCGGTGATGCAGGTGGCGCCGGGCGAAGTGTTCACCGCGCTCGACCGCGGCGTGGTCGACGGCTACGGCTGGCCGCTGTTGGGCATTTTTGATCTGGGCTGGCACGAGAAAACCAAGTACCGCGTCGACCCCGGCTTCTACAACATCGAGCTGGGCATCGTGTTCAGCGCCAAGGCCTGGAATGCGCTCGCGCCGGCGCAGCGCGAGTTCTTGAACAAGCAAGTGGCGTGGGTCGAAGCGATGAATGCCGACATGGCGACCAAGGACGCACCGGCTGACCTCAAACGTCAGGCCGACGCCGGCATCCAGGTGATCAAGCTGCCCGATGCTGAAGCCAAGCGCATGCTGGCGCTGGCGCAAGAGTCAGGCTGGGCCGGCATCCTGGCCACCAGCCCGCAGCATGGTGCGCAACTCAAGAAGTTGATGGCGCCGTGAGCCTGCTTGGCCCCGGCTCGGGGCTTCTTGGCCGCCCGTCGTCGCGGGTGGCTTTCTTTAAAAAAATTGGAGAACGCCGTGACCCGCATTGCCAAGACCCATCACCGTGAACCCACCCCTCGCACGCCTTGGTTGGCGCGTGCTGCCGCTGCCGCGCTGGCCTGCACTTTGCTGGCCGTGCCTTTGGCAACGGTGTCGGCAGACGAGGGCCACAAAGGCCACAGCGCCGAGCTGTGGAAGCTGATCTCGAAGTCGCGCCTGATCGACCTTTCGCACACCTGGGACAGCCAGTCGCCCATCGCCTCGGTCAACCCGCCGTACAACTTCAGCCTCGCCGCCACGCATGCCAACACGCGCGGCGCATTCGGCGACAACGCGCAGCTCTCGTTCACCTCGGAAATCATGCAGTGGAGCGGCCAGCATGGCGCGCCGAGCATCGACGCGCTCGGCCACATCGGCCACGACGGCAAGCTTTTTGGCGGCGTGGATGCCGCCGCGGCCACGTCCAACCCGGCCGGGCTGGGTGCATCCGGCGTGGGGGGCCACCTGGCGATCGACAAGTTCCCGAACGACCTGCTCATCAACCGCGCGGTGCTGCTCGACGTGGCACGTTTGGTGATGGGCGGCTCGAACCCGTTGCCGCCAACGTTCGAGATCACTGCACAGCACCTGATCGACGCCGAACGCGCGCATGGCGTGCGCATCCGCAAGGGCGACACGGTGTTCATCCGCACCGGCTGGGGTGCCTATTTCGCCAACCAGCAGGCCTTGTACGCAGGCGCCGCCTCGCCCGGGCCGGGCGTGGGCGCGGCTGATTACCTCATCAGCCGCGGCGCGCGCATCGTCGGCAACGACACCTTGACGTTCGAGCAGCGCCCGCCCATCGCCACGGTCGACGGCAAATTCCAGGTCTTCCCGGTGCACATGCGGCTGATTCCGGATCACGGCGTGTTCATCATCGAGAACCTCAACCTCGAAGAACTCTCGGCCGCGCGCGCCTATGAATTCACCGTGGTGACGCCGCCGCTGAAGGTGCGCGGCGGCACCGGCTCGGCGCTGCGCGCTTTTGCGCTCGTGACGAACAAGGACTGAGCTTGCGCGGCGCAAAGCGATCAAGCCAGGAGCGGCGGCGATAAGCGCTCCCGGCTCAAGCGCTTCAAGCGCCTACGCAGCCCTGATGCGCGGCTGTGGCGGCCTGGCCGCCGCGGTGGTGGGCCTGATCACGCTGATGGTGTGCTGGGATGTGATCGGCCGCAACCTGGGGTTGGGCAGCTTCAGCTGGATCAACGAGGTCACCGAATACGCGCTGCCGGTGGCCACGCTGGCCGCCGCGCCCTGGCTGATGTGGCGCAACCAGCATGTGCGGCTCGATTTGCTGGGGGCGTTGTTGTCGAGCGCCGCGCAGCGCCGAGTGGATCGCTTGGCCTCGGGCGTGGGCCTGGTCATCAGCCTGCTGGTGGTGTGGTACGGCATGCGCATGCTGCTTGACAGCCGCGGCGCCGGCAGCCTGGTCATGAAGGCGCTGGTGTTCCCGGAGTGGTGGCTGTTCGTGCCGGTGCCGATCGGCTTCGGCTTGCTGGCGCTGGAATGCGCAAGGCGGGTGTTGAACCCTTCAGGCCTTACTGAAACGTTAGGCGGTTCGCAGTGACTTGGTGGCAAAGCCTGCTCATGCTGTTCGGCGTGCTCACAGTTTTGTTGCTCGTGGGCTTGCCGGCCGGCTTCGCCTTCCTGGCCATCAACCTGATCGGCGCCGTGGTCTACATGGGCGGTGAAGCGGGCTTGATGCAAGTGGTGCGCAACGGCGTCGCATCCGTCACCAATTTTTCGCTCACGCCGATTCCGTTTTTCATCCTGATGGGCGAGGTGCTGTTCCACACCGGCCTGGCGTGGAAAGCCATCGACAGCTTCGACCGCGCCATTCGCGGCGTGCCCGGGCGCTTGAGCGTGGTGGCCATCGTGGCCGGCACGGTGTTCTCGGCCATCTCGGGCTCCACCATTGCCACCACCGCGCTGCTGGGCGGCTTGTTGCTGCCGCAAATGCTGGCACGCGGCTACCACCCGCGCCTGGCCATGGGGCCGATCATGGCCATTGGCGGCGTGGACATGTTGATCCCGCCCTCGGCCCTGACGGTGCTGCTGGGCAGCCTGGCCGGCATCTCCATTTCTGGCTTGCTGATCGCCGGCGTGGTGCCCGGTTTTTTGCTGGCCAGCATGTTCCTGGTCTACATCATCTATACCGCGTGGCGCCACCCCGAACTGGCGCCGCCTTCAGAGCCCGAGCCCACGCAAGGCTGGGCGCGTTGGGGCCCGCTGCTGCTGAACGTGACGCCGCTGGTGCTGATCTTCGTGTTGGTCATCGTGGCCATGTCGGCCGGCTGGGCCACGCCGACTGAAAGCGCCGCGCTCGGCGCGCTGGCCACGGTGGTGGTGTGCCTGCTCTACCGCAGCCTCACGTTCAAGGCCGTGGGCCAGGCTTTGAGCGGCACGGCGGCCATCACCGGGGTGATTCTGTTCATCATCATCGGCGCCACCACCTTCGCGCAGATTTTGTCTTTCTCGGGCGCCACCAACGGCCTGGTGGCGCTGGTGAAAGAC
>JAYUHT010000197.1:0-5749 GCA_043766725.1 Burkholderiales bacterium
GGCCCGCGGCTCCAAGCCGACCTGCGTCGGCTTGGACGGGCCGAGGAATGGCCGCGTCTCGCGGCCATGCGGCCTGCAAGGCACGCCAGCGGCCCGGCAGAGCCGGTTCCGCGGCGTTCGCTTGATCAGAGCTGTGACATGCGTAGCGGGTGGCGGCCGGCGCCATGGAAAACTGGGATGAGTCCGCTGCCACCCCGCCTCGCTCAACTGCCGCTGAACCGCGGCGTGCGTTTTTCCATGAACGCGGCCACGCCTTCGCGGTGGTCGGCCGTGGCGGCGCAGCGGCGCTGGGTGTAGCCCTCGCGATCCAACAGTTGCGCGTAGGTTTCGCTGGCCGCGGCGCGAACGTTTTCTTTTATGTAGCGATAGGCCAGCCGCGGGCCGCCGGCCAGGCGCTGCGCCAGGGCCTGGGCTTCATCCAGCAACGCCTCGGGCGCCACCACGCGGCTGACCAGCCCCAGCGCGCAGGCCTGTTCGGCGCTGAACTGTTCGCTGAAGAACAGCAGCTCCTTCGCCTTGGCCTCACCGAGCAGCCGGGCCAGCGGCCAGGTGATGCCGAAGTCGCCCGAAAACCCAACCTTGGCGAACGCCGTGGTGAACTTGGCCGCGCTGCTGGCCAACCGCAGGTCGCAGGCCAAGGCCAGCCCGAAGCCGGCGCCGGCGCAGGCACCGTTGATGGCGGCGATGGTGATCTTGGGCATCTCGTACAACAGGCGTGCCCAGTTGTGGATGTCGCGCTGGCGGTCCACCTGCTGCTCGTGCGTGAGTTCGGCATTCGGGCCGGCGCTCATCATGGTCACATCACCCCCGGCGCAAAAACCTTTGCCCGCGCCGGTGATGAGCACGCAGCCGATGGCGGGGTCGTGGGCGATGCTGGTCAGCGCGGCGATGGCCTGGCGGATCATCGGCTCGTTCAGTGCATTCAGCCGCTGCGGCCGGTTCATCGTGAGTCGGGCGACGCCGGCTTGCACGTCGATCAACAAAGGGCTTTCTTCGGTGGCGGACATCGCTTCTCCAGCGTGGTTCAGTTGACGTCAAGCTCGGCTGCGAGATGCGCGGTGCAATTCAGCAGCAGGGTGGCATGAGGCGGCTTCTCGCTCAGCACGGTGAGCGCGGTGTTGCGCAAGTTCAGCGCTTCGCCGTGCTCGCCGTTGGGCGCCGACACCGCCGACACCTGCGCCAGCAAGGCGCGCAGCAAGCCACCGTGGCTCACCACCAGCAGCGGCCCAGCCAAAGCCCGGCGGCGTTGCAGCGCCAGCGCAAAAGCTTGAAGCGCGCGCTCGCGCAGCTGTGCCACCGATTCACCACCGGGTGGTGCGCCGGGCATGTGCAGGACATCGAAGTCAAAGTCAGAGTAGGGCCGGCCGCGATAGTCGCCGAAGTTGCGCTCATGCAGCAGCGGCGTCGTTTCCACCGGCAGCCCCGTGGCCTGGGCCACGACTTGCGCGGAGCGCAGCGCACGCGGCAGGTCGCTGGCCAGGATGCCGGCCAAGCCCATGCCCGCCAGGCGTTGTGCCACCGCACGGGCTTGCGCCTGGCCCAGGGCAGACAACGGCGTGTCGGCAGGTTGCAGGGTGCGCGCGGCGTTGAGCGCCGTTTGGCCGTGGCGCAGCAGGATCAGGGTCATGCCGGCATTCTGGGCCCCCGCGCAGCCCCGCCACTGCGGCGCAGCAACCAGGCTGCGCGGGGGTTCCTGGCAGATCTACTTCTTCTTCGCCGCACTGCGCGGCGCCGCCTTGAGCATGAAGGTGACCTTCATTTCAACCCGGTACTCCGTCACTTTGCCGTTGTCGACAACGACGCTCTGGTTCTTCACCCAAGCCGAGGTGATGTCGCTCACCGTTTCGGCCGCGCGCGCCAAGCCTTGTTTGACGGCGTCGTCAAAACTCAGCTTGCTGCCGGCGATGATTTCAATGACCTTTGCAACTGCCATGGTGGACTCCTGTGGATGGGAGTGGCGCTTATAGCATTGCGCGCCCGCCTGATCGCCGGTGGGTCGAGTTGGCAGACGGCTGGGTGATCGGCGCTGCGCTTGACACCGCCAGGCAACTACATGCTGCGCCGATACTGCCCGCCGACTTCAAACAGCGCGTTGGTGATCTGCCCCAGCGAGCAGCAGCGCACGGCGTTGATCAGCACTTCGAACACATTGCCGTCGTCGATCACCGTTTGCTGCAGGCGCTTGAGCACGGCCGGCGCCGCGGCGGCGTGGCGGGCATGGAAGTCTTGCAGGCGCTTGAGCTGAGACTGCTTTTCATCATCCGTTGAACGCGCCAGTTCCAGCGTTTGCACCGCGGCTTCGCCGTGCGGGTTGCGGAAGGTGTTCACACCGATGATGGGGTACTCGCCGGTGTGCTTGAGCATCTCGTAATGCATGCTCTCTTCCTGGATCTTGCTGCGCTGATAACCCGTTTCCATGGCGCCGAGCACGCCGCCGCGCTCGGTGATTTTTTCGAATTCGGCCAGCACGGCTTCTTCCACCAGCTCGGTGAGTTCATCGATGATGAAGGCGCCCTGGTTGGGGTTCTCGTTCTTCGCCAAGCCCCACTCGCGGTTGATGATGAGCTGGATCGCCATGGCGCGGCGCACGCTGTCTTCGGTGGGCGTGGTGATGGCTTCATCGAACGCATTGGTGTGCAGGCTGTTGCAGTTGTCGTACACCGCAATCAGGGCTTGCAGCGTGGTGCGGATGTCGTTGAACTGAATCTCCTGCGCATGCAGGCTGCGCCCGCTGGTCTGCACGTGGTACTTCAGTTTCTGGCTGCGTTCGTTGGCGCCGTATTTGTCGCGCAGCGCCACGGCCCAGATGCGCCGCGCCACGCGGCCCAGCACGGTGTATTCCGGGTCCATGCCGTTGCTGAAGAAGAAGCTCAGGTTGGGCGCGAACTCGTCAACATGCATGCCGCGCGCCAGGTAGGCTTCAACAAAGGTGAAGCCGTTGCTCAGCGTGAAGGCGAGTTGGCTGATCGGGTTGGCGCCGGCTTCGGCGATGTGATAGCCGCTGATCGAGACCGAATAGAAATTGCGCACATCGTGGTGCACGAAGTACTGCGCAATGTCGCCCATCACCTTCAAGCTGAACTCGGTGGAAAAGATGCAGGTGTTCTGGCCCTGGTCTTCTTTCAGGATGTCGGCCTGCACCGTGCCGCGCACATTGGCCAGCACCCATTGGCGAATTTTCTGTGCTTCATCGTCCGTCGGTTCGCGCGTGTTGTCAGCGCGGAACTTGTCGAGGTTCTGGTCGATGGCGGTGTTCATGAACATCGCCAGGATGCTGGGCGCCGGGCCGTTGATGGTCATGCTCACGCTGGTGTTCGGCGCGGTGAGGTCGAAGCCTGAATACAACACCTTCATGTCTTCGAGCGTGGCGATGCTCACGCCCGAGTTGCCCACCTTGCCGTAGATGTCGGGGCGCAGGTCAGGGTCGTTGCCGTACAGGGTGACGGAGTCAAACGCCGTGCTCAGGCGTTTGGCCGGCATCCCTTCTGAAAGTAATTTGAAACGTTTGTTGGTGCGAAACGCATCCCCTTCACCGGCAAACATGCGCGTGGGGTCTTCGTTTTCGCGCTTGAAGGCAAAGGTGCCGGCGCTGAAGGGGAAGCTGCCGGGCACGTTGTCGAGCATCAGCCACTTCAGGATTTCGCCATGGTCTTCGTATTGCGGCAGTGCCACCTTGCGCACCTTGGTGCCGGAAAGGGTGGTGCTCGTGAGCGGCGTGCGCAGTTCCTTGTCGCGGATCTTCACCACGTATTCGTCACCCGCATAGTCTTGCTGCATGCGTGGCCACAGGGCGAGCAGCTTTTTCGCGCCGGCATCGAGCCGCGCTTCGCGCTTCACCGCCAGGTCGAGCGCTGCTTCGGCCGCGCGCGGCTTGTCGGGCTTGCTGTCGCTGAGCATTTGCGCTGCGGCACGCAACTGCTGCACCTCGCGTGCCAGAGTGGCCTGCTCACGTGCGCGCTTCTTGTAGCCGCGCACGGAGTCGGCAATCTCGGCCAGGTAGCGCACCCGCGCGCCGGGCACGATGGCGGTTTGCTGGGTGCTGTGGCGCGTGCTCACGGGCTTCAAGACGCCGGGCTTGAGGCCTAAGCCCAACGTGGCCAGGCGCGGCTTCAGTGCCTGGTACAGCGCGGTCACGCCATCGTCATTGAAGCGGCTGGCCATGGTGCCGAACACGGGCATGGTGTCGGGCATCGCGTTGAAGGCATTGCGGTTGCGCTGCACCTGCTTGGCCACATCGCGCAGCGCATCTTGCGCGCCTTTGCGGTCGAATTTGTTGATGGCCACGAACTCGGCGAAATCGAGCATGTTGATTTTTTCGAGCTGGCTGGCGGCGCCGAATTCGGGCGTCATCACGTACATCGGCACGTCCACCAGCGGCACGATGGCGGCGTCGCCCTGGCCGATGCCCGACGTTTCCACCACGATCAAATCAAAGCCCGCGCATTGGCAGGCGGCCAGCACATCGGGCAGCGCCTGGTTGAGTTCGCTGCCGAAGTCGCGCGTGGCCAGGCTGCGCATGAAGACACGCTGCACTGTGGCCGAAGTGGGGTCGCCGCCGCCGCCGGGCCGCCCCAAGGCGGCGGCAGCCCCCTCGGGGGGCAGCGCAGCCCGCGCAGCGGCAAGCGTGGGGGCCCACGGTTCGGTTGCGTTCATGCGGATGCGGTCTCCGAGCAATGCGCCGCCACTCTTGCGCCGCGAAGGGTCGATGCTGATCACGGCAATGTGCAGGGCGTCGTCTTGATCGAGCCGAATGCGGCGAATCAACTCATCCGTTAGGCTGCTCTTGCCCGCGCCGCCGGTGCCGGTGATGCCCACCACCGGCGCGTGCCGCAGCGCAGCGCCGGCATGCAGCGCGGCCTTCAGGGCAGCGTCGGCGCTGCCGTCATCGAGCGCGGTGATGGTTTGCGCCAGGCGGCGCCAGGCGGCGTCGGCATGGCCTTGCAAGGCGCCGGCATCGGCCAGGGCAGGTGCCGCCAACGCATGGTCGCAGCGCATCACCATCTCACCGATCATGCCGGCCAGGCCCATGCGCTGGCCGTCTTCCGGGCTGTATATGCGGGCCACGCCATAGGCCTGCAATTCGGCAATCTCGCTGGGCACGATGACGCCGCCACCGCCGCCAAAGACCTGGATCTGCTCACCGCCCCGGGCGCGAAGCAGGTCGACCATGTACTTGAAGAACTCGACGTGGCCGCCTTGGTAGCTGCTGATCGCAATGCCTTGCACGTCTTCCTGCACCGCCGCGGTGACGATCTCTTCGACCGAACGGTTGTGGCCGAGGTGGATGACTTCGGCGCCCATGCCTTGCAGGATGCGGCGCATGATGTTGATGGCGGCATCGTGCCCGTCGAACAGGCTGGCGGCGGTGACGAAGCGCACCTTGTGGCGCGGGCGGTAGTTGGCCAGCGCTTGATATTCGGCGGAAAGATCGGTCATGACGGCGGCCTTGCTGGGTGGGTGGTGCGCCTGCTGGCGCTCGCTCGGGCATTGATCATGCCACCCGTGGCCAGGGCAGCAGCGTCACTGCTCCATGGCCTTGCGTGGTTTCCCTAGCGCTGGCGCCTGTTTCAGGCGAGCGCAGCGACCGCCGGGCTGCTAGCCTCGCGCCCCGGTCATCGTCAACGAGTCTTGCGCATGAGCTTCCTGGCCATCGACATCGGCAACACCCGCTTGAAGTGGGCCCAGTACGCGGCGGCGCAGCCAGGGGCGCCGTTGTTGGCTCAGGGCGCTGTGTTCCTGGAAACCATTG
>JAYUHT010000198.1:0-5697 GCA_043766725.1 Burkholderiales bacterium
ATCATCTCGCCGGCCGAGGCCCGATCCAAGGCCAAGTTTCCAGAGAACTTCCCGGGGTGAGTGTGGACGCAAGGGAGTGCCTGCGCACTCATTTGCGCCTCACGAACCGCCTGAGCTCTGCGAAGGCGCGGGGCGCGATGTGATGAGATGAACAGCAAGGTTTCCTGAATGGAACGCGACCAAGCCTCGAAATTCGTCAGCGACCTGCTGCGCCTGATGGTGGCGCGCGGCGGCTCCGACCTGTTCCTCACCGCCGAGTTCCCGCCCGCGATCAAGGTCGACGGCAAGGTCAACAAGGTCAGCCCGCAGCCGCTGACCGGCCAGCACACCATGCAGCTCGCCCGCGCCGTGATGAACGACAAGCAGGGCGCCGAGTTCGAGCGCACCAAGGAATGCAATTTCGCCATCTCGCCGCAGGGCGTGGGGCGCTTTCGCGTCAACGCCTTCATGCAGCAAGGGCACGTGGGCCTGGTGTTCCGCACCATCCCTGCTGTCTTGCCCACCATTGACGGCCTGAAGCTGCCCAAGGTGCTGAAAGAAGTGGCGATGACCAAGCGCGGCCTGGTGATCTTCGTGGGCGCCACGGGTTCGGGCAAGAGCACCTCGCTGGCGGCGATGGTCGACCACCGCAATGAACATTCCTACGGCCACATCATCACCATCGAAGACCCGGTGGAGTTCGTGCACCCGCACAAGAACTGCATCATCACCCAGCGCGAAGTCGGCATCGACACCGATGGCTGGGAGCAGGCGCTGAAGAACACCTTGCGCCAGGCGCCGGATGTCATCTTGATGGGCGAGATTCGCGACCGTGAAACCATGGAGCATGCCGTCTCGTTCGCCGAAACCGGCCACCTGTGCATGGCCACGCTGCACGCCAACAGCGCGAACCAGGCGCTCGACCGCATCATCAACTTCTTCCCCGAAGAGCGGCGCGCGCAGTTGTTGATGGATCTGTCGCTCAACCTGAAGTCGCTGGTCTCACAACGCCTGCTGCCGCACCAGGACGGCAAGGGCCGCGTGGCGGCGGTGGAAGTGCTGCTCAACACGCCGCTGATCAGCGACATGATCTTCAAGGGCGAGGTGGGCGAGATCAAAGAGCTGATGAAGCGCTCGCGCGAACTCGGCATGCAGACCTTCGACCAGGCCCTGTTCGACCTGTACGAAGCCAACACGGTGAGCTATGAAGACGTGCTGCGCAATGCCGATTCGGTGAACGACCTGCGCTTGCAGATCAAGCTGCACAGCCACCGTGCGCGCAACCCCGACCTGGCTTCGGGCACCGAGCACTTGACGATCGTCTAGCCCGCGCCGGGCTTGTCGCCCGCTTCGTTGTCTTTGGCATCATCGTCGCCTTCCCTTCAAGGCACACACCCAATGACCAAGACCTACGACCCCGTTCCCGCGCGCAAAGTGGCCTTCCTCGGCCTGGGCGTGATGGGCTACCCCATGGCCGGCCACCTGGCGCGTGCCGGCCACAGCGTGACGGTCTACAACCGCAGCCCGGCAAAGGCCGCGGCCTGGGTGGCCGAGTACCCCGGCGCCAGCGCGCACACGCCTGCCGCGGCCGCCGCCGGCGCCGAATTCGTGTTCGCCTGCGTCGGCAATGACGCTGACCTGCGCAGTGTGGTGTTAGGTGATGCGGGTGCCCTAGCCGGCATGCCGGCCGGCGCGGTGTTGGTCGATCACACCACGGCCTCGGCCGAAGTGGCGCGCGAGCTTGCTGCCGTGGCGGCCACAAGGCGCCTGGGCTTTGTGGATGCGCCCGTATCGGGTGGCCAGGCCGGCGCCGTGAATGGCATGCTGACGGTGATGTGCGGCGGCGCGACGCCGGCGTTCGCTGCCATGCGGCCGGTGGCCCTGGCGTACTCGCGCGCCGTCACCTTGCTGGGCGCCAGCGGCGCTGGGCAGTTGGCGAAGATGGTCAACCAGATCTGCATTGCCGGGTTGGTGCAGGGCTTGTCTGAAGGCATTGCCTTTGGCCAGCGCGCCGGGCTGGACATGAAGCAGGTGCTGGAGGTGATCGGCAAGGGCGCGGCGCAAAGCTGGCAGCTCGACAACCGCGGCGCCACCATGGCCGACGATCAATTCGACTTCGGCTTCGCAGTGGACTGGATGCGCAAGGACCTGGGCCTGGTGCTCGACGAAGCCCGGCGCAACGGCGCGCGCCTGCCCGTCACCGCGCTGGTCGACCAGTTCTACGCCGACTTGCAAGCGCAAGGCGGCGGGCGGCGCGACACGTCGAGCCTGATCCGCCGCTTGCGCTGAGAATGTGTGAATAAACCTACTGCGCGACCCGATCTTGCGCCTGTGATCCGGGCCAGCGGCCCGGCTCCTCGCCAGGCACAAACAGTCCTCAGGACTGTTTGTGTCCGGGCTCAGTGCATCGCCGTACCTCTAGTACGGCTGCGCTCCTCGCCGCATCCTCGGGCCGCTCGCTACGGTTTCTTTCACACATTCTGATTCGGCGCATCATTTCGGCGCCGCGCCGCGCGCCAGGTCGGCCAGCTCGGCCTCGGTGAGGATTTCGAACACCCGCACCACCTTGGCCACGCTGCCCACGGAGCGCGCCAGTTCGCTCGCGCGCTGCGCTTCGCGCTCGCTCACGCGGCCCATCAAGTACACCGCGCCGCGTTCAGTGACCACCTTGATGGCGTTGGCGTGCACATCCTTGGCGTCGATGTAGGTGGCCTTCACCTTGGCCGTGATCAGCGAATCGCTGGAGCGCGAGCTGAGCGAACTGTTGCTCATCACCGCCACTTCATTCAGCACCGAGCGCACGCTTTCAATACGGCTGATGCCTTGCTCCAACGCGCTGCGGTCGGCGTCGGTGGGCACTTCGCCGGTGATCAGCACCATCCGGTTGTAGCTCGTGGTGTTGATGTGGCCACGCTCGCCCAGCACTTCGCGCACGCGCGAGACGGCCTTCAACTCGATGGCTTCGTCTTCGATCTGCGTGCCCGAGGTGCGGCGGTCGCTGACCATCATGACGCCCCCCACGGCCGCGCCGCCCAACAGCAGCGCGCAACCCGGCAGGGCCGTGACTGCCGCGGTGGCCAGCAGGCAGATGGCAATGAGTCTTGATGTGATCATGTCGGTTCCTGTTCACCCATCAATTGCAAGTCGACCGCGTCGCACAGGCAGTGCAACAGCAGCAGGTGCATTTCGCGCACCCGCGCCACGCGGTCATGCGGCACGGCAATGTGCACATCGGTTTCGCCCAGCGCCGCAGCCAGCGCGCCGCCCTGGCGGCCGGTGAGCGCGATCACCGGCATGTCCTTCACCCGCGCCTGGGCCACGGCCTTGCGCAACACGCCGGCGCTGCCGTCATCGTCCAGCACCAGCAGCACGTCACCAGGCTGGCCCAGCGCCAACACTTGCTGCGCGTAGGCCTGTTCCAGGCCGCAGGCCGCGGCCACGCCCATCAAACAGGCGCCGTCGGCGGCCAGGGCCAACGCGGCCAGTGGCGGGCGTTGGCGTTCGAAGCGGCCCACCAACGCGGCGCAGAAATAAGTGGCCAGCGCCGCCTGCCCGCCCGCGCCGGCCACCAGAAGTTTGCCGCCTGAAGTGATGCAGCCGACCAGGGCCTGCGCGGCATCGGCCAACGGCCGCGCCAGCGATTCGGCGGTCTGGTAATGCAGATCGGCGCTGTCGAAAAAATGTTGCTGGATGCGGGGCTCAAGCATGTTCGCACCATCATAGGCCCTGGCCTGTGTGCGTTGCACCGCATACCTCACAGGCTCAGCCCGCATCGAAGGCTGCAACGATCCATTCCAGTCGCTCGCCGTCGATCGCCACCACATCGAAGCGGCATGGCGGCGGCGCGGCCAGGTGCAGCAAGAAGTGCTGCGCAGCGCGCACCAGGCGGCGCTGCTTGGGCGCGCCCACACTGGCCGCCGCGCCGCCCTGGCTGCGGCTGGCGCGGCGGCGCACTTCCACGAAGACCAGCGTGCCGTCGCGCGCACGCATGATCAGGTCAACCTCGGCGCCGTGCGCGTTGGGGCCGCCGGCGACGCGATAATTGCGCTGCACGAGCACCATGCCCGCGGCCTGCAAATGGCCCAGGGCGCGCACCTCGGCGTCATCACCGAGCGCCTTGCTCGTGTGCCCAACGGGCTTGATCTTGACCATGCCACCCTCGTTGCCGAACTCGCTGCTGGTGCAGGCCGCCGCGCACAGCGCCGGCGCGCAGCAGTATCCCGCAGCCACCTTGTATGTGGTGGCCAGCCCGATCGGCAACCTGGCAGACCTGACGCTGCGCGCCATTCATGTGCTGGGCCTGGTGGATGCCGTGGCCTGCGAAGACACGCGCGTCAGCCGCGGCCTGCTCGATCACCTGGGCTTGAGCAAGCCGCTGCTGGCGCTGCATGCGCACAACGAGCTTGAGGGCGCCGCGCACGTGCTGGCGTTGCTGGCCCAGGGCCAGCGCGTGGCGTACTTGAGCGACGCCGGCACGCCGGCCATCAGCGACCCCGGCGCGCTGCTGGTGGCGCAGGTGGCGCAGCACGGCTTTCGCGTCTTGCCGCTGCCCGGCCCGAGCAGCGCCATCACGGCGCTGAGCGTGGCCGGCGATGCGTCTGCGGCCGGCTTCGCCTTCATCGGCTTCTTGCCCGCCAAGGCCCAGGCGCGCGACGCGGCGTTGCGGGCGGCCTTGGCCCAGCCGCAGGCGCAGGTGCTGTTCGAAGCGCCGCACCGCATCGCCGCACTGGCCGCTGCCTTGGCCGCGCAGGCGGCGCAGCGCCGCGTAACGTTATGCCGCGAGCTGACCAAGCAATTCGAAACCGTGGCCACCCTGGCCGCGGGCGAACTGCCCGCCTGGCTGGCGGCGGATGCCAACCGCCTGCGCGGTGAATTCGTGCTGGTGCTGCATGCGCCACCGCTGCGCGTGCAAGATGACGCCCTGCCCGAAGAAGCGTTGCGCTGCCTGCGCCTGCTGCTGCGCGAGTTGCCGCTGAAGCAGGCGGTTAGCCTGGCAGCAGAGATCATGGCCTGCCCGCGCAACCGCTTATATGAACAGGCACTGGCCTGGCGCGACAGCGAACCGCCACCGCCGTAAAGGCACAGGTTTTTGAGGCCATTGCGGCCAGGGCCCGTCCCTACAATCCCCGCCATGATCACCCGCGAACCCACCCTAGAGCGCCTGGCCATTGCGCAAGGCTTGTTGCTGGAACCCTTCGGCCTGAGCGAGGCTTCATTGAGGCAAGCGCTGGGCTTGATCGGCGAGCACCGCATCGACGATGCCGACCTGTACTTCCAGACCACGCGCCACGAGGGCTGGAGCCTGGAAGAAGGCATCGTCAAGAGCGGCAGCTTCAGCATCGACCAGGGCGTGGGCGTGCGCGCCGTGGCGGGCGAGAAGACGGCCTTCGCCTACTCCGAAGACCTGGGCGAAGAAGCGCTGATGGACGCCGCGCGCACCGTGCGCGCCATCGCCGCCGCCGGGCAGAGCAAGCGCGTGAAACTGGCGCGCGCGCCGCGCATTGCGGCCAGCCGCGTGCTCTACGCGCCCACCGACCCCATCGCCACCCTCGACAGCACGCAGAAGGTGGCGCTGCTGGAAAAGGTGGAAAAGCTCGCGCGCGCCAAGGACCCGCGCATCGCCCAGGTGATGGCCAGCGTGGGCGCTGAATACGATGTCGTGCTGGTGGCGCGCGCCGACGGCACGCGCGCCGCCGATGTGCGGCCGCTGGTGCGGCT
>JAYUHT010000199.1:0-2108 GCA_043766725.1 Burkholderiales bacterium
CCGCGCACGTTCAGCGTGGCACTGCGTACCACGCGCGACAGGCTCGCCGAACCCAGCACCCCCAGCGTGACCATGGCCGCCAGCATGGAGCGGTTGAACACCGTGAGCACCGCCAGCAAGATGACGATGGTGGGCATGGACTGCACCATGTTCGTCACCTGGCTCACGAGCTGGTCAACGCGCCCGCCAAAGTAGCCCGACCCCACCCCCAGCGTGATGCCCAGCAGCGCCACCACCACCAGGGCCTGGGCCACGCCCAGCAGCGTGGGCAGCGCGCCGTGCAGCACGCGGCTGAGCACATCGCGGCCAATGGCATCGGTGCCCAGCCAATGCTCGGCGCTGGGCAGCTGCTTCACCGCCAGCAGGTCTTGATCAAGCGGGTCGAAGGGCGCCACGTCGGCCGCAAACAAGGCCAGCACGATGACCAGCGCCAACCACAGCAAGGCCACCCAGGCCAGCGGCTTGCGCAGCAAACGGGTGATGAAGGTGCTGGGCGCCGGGGTGGCCGCGGCGCTGGCGGTAGCGTTGGCGCTTGTGGTGATGGCGGGCGCACTCATTGCAGCCTGACCTTCGGGTTCAGCCAGCCATAGCTCAGGTCGACCGCCAGGTTGATGGCGATGGTGAGCAAGGTGAAGTACAGCGTGGCGCCTTGCAACAAGGCGATGTCATTCGTTAAGGCCGCATTCACCGCCAGGCTGCCCAGGCCGGGCAGCACGAACACCCGTTCGACGAACACCGCCCCGCCGATGGCCGCCACCATCACCAGCCCGAGCACCGTCACCACCGGCAACGCCGCGTTGCGCAGGGCGTGTTGCCAGATGATGCGGCGCTCGCTCAGGCCGCAGGCGCGCAGGCTGCGGATGAAGTCGCGGCCGAGCACATCGCTCATCGAGTCGCGCGTTTGCTTGGCCACCGTGGTGATGGAATACAAACTCACCGACAGCACCGGCAGCACGAGGCCCAGAAACCACATCCGCGGGTCTTGCATGAAGGGCGTGTAGCCGGTGGCCGGCAACCAGCGCAGCCACACGGCAAAGAGGGCGATGAACACCAGCGCGACCCAGAACGAGGGAAAGATCAGGCCGAACAACGACAAGGTGTCGATCAGCTTGCCCACCCAGCCGCCGCGCAGCGCGCTGGCCACGCCGAGCAGCAAGCCGGCCACCACCACCACGATCAACACGCCGGCCATGACCGACAAGGTGACGCCGATGCGCCCGTTCAACAACGCCACCACGCCCTCTTTGGTGAAGAACGATTGGCCCAGGTCACCCTGCACGGCGCGGCCGACCCAGCGGCCGTACTGCACGATGAGCGGCCGGTCCAGCCCGAGCTCGGCGCGCAGCGCCTGGTACTGCGCCTCGGTGCCTTCGCCTTGCATCATGGTGCGCGCCAGGTCGCCCGGGGCCAGGCTGTTCAGGAAGAAGGTCAGGAAGGTGACCACGAACAGCAGCGGCACGGAAAGACCCAGACGCCTGAGGATCATCTGCAGCATTGCATTCGCCTCATGCCGGTGTTTTGAACTGAACGGTACATTAACTTATGTACTGTCTGGTTCAATACTGTGGATTACCCGCATTCCTGGCTGCTGCCATCCGCCACAACGGCTGCCGCGCGGCCGGTGCGGCCAGCGCGGCCAGCACGGTTAGCACCATTCAATGGTGCCAATAGCGCCGCCGCAGTTCACGTTCGCATTGCGCCGCCTGCGCACCCCATTGCACCCACGCGCCGCAAGCATCGCTGCGCTGCACGCGGATGTTTAGCTGCGCATAGCGCGCCAGCACCTCGGGCGCCGGGTGGCCGTAGCGGCTGCGGTAGGCGGCTTGCACCAGCGCTGTTTGCGGCGCCACGGCAGCCAGGAATTCAGCGGTGGATGAGGTCTTGCTGCCGTGGTGCGGCACCAGCAGCACCTCGCTCTTCAAGGCCGCGCCCAGGCGGTTCACCAGGGCCAGTTCCTGCGCCGCTTCCAGGTCGCCCGTGAGCAGCACGCTGGGCCCCGCCGATGGCTGAATGCGCAGCACGCACGACAAGGTGTTGGGCTTGGCATCAGTGCGGTGCTCGTCGGCGCGCGGGTGCAGCAGCTCGAAGTGCACGCCGTCCCAGGCCCA
>JAYUHT010000200.1:0-5693 GCA_043766725.1 Burkholderiales bacterium
TGTGGCCCATGGCGGCCCGGCGCTCGGCCCGCGCGATGTTGGTCATGATTCGCGTCTCACCCTGTGCACCTGGAACGCCGTGGTGATGAGCAGCAACTGGAACGCGGCGATGCCGATCCAGATCGACTGTGGCTGGTGCAAGTCCATCAACCTGCCGAACAGCAAAGGGGCGATGGCCTGTCCGATGTCCAAGCCGGAATACACCACGCCATAGACGCGGCCGCTGGCATTGGCCGGCGTGGAGCGCTTGACCAGCATGTCACGCGCCGGGCTGACCGAGCCACTCGCCAGCCCCATCACGCCGAACAACACCGGCACCGCGGCAGCGGGCAGGCTGGCAAACGCCAGGGTGAGTGCGACACACGCCGCCACGGCGATGCCCAGGGCCACCATGCGCTCGCTGTGCGCCGGGTTGCTGGCCAGAAAACCGCCGCCCACCATGCCCAAGGCGGCGCAGACCATATAGATGGTGAGGCATTGCGCCACCCAGGCCAGGGGCACGTCATGCAACTGGCGCGCGGCCTCCGGCGCAAAGGCCTGGATGCCGCTGAGCACCATGGCAAAGAACAGGAAGAAGGCAAAGCACACCCAGACCGCGGGGATGCGCAAGAAATCAAACCCACCTTCCTGCACCTTGCCGCCCTTGGATGCAGCGGGCAGCACCGGCAAAACCAAGCGCTCGCGTTGCGCCCACAACAGCAGCCACACCGCGGCAGCAAACCCCACCGCCACCCACAGCGCCACGCGCCAGGAATAGGCCAGCGCCAGCGGTGCCAGCAGGGCCGGCGCCAAGGCCCAGCCCAGGTTGCCGCTGATGCCGTGGCTGCTGTAGGCGTGGCCCACGCGCGGCGGCGCAACGATCCGGTTGATGAGCGTGTAGTCCACCGGGTGGAACACACCGTTGCCCAGGCCGGCCACCACCGCACAGGCCGCCAGCGCGGCATAGCTCGTGCTGCTGGCGAAGCCGGCGGCCGCCAGCACCAACAGGCCCAGGCCGGCGAACAACACCGGACGCGGGCCATGCTTGTCGACCCAGAAACCGGAAAACGCCTGCACCACGCAACTGACGATGAAGAAGATCGTCAGCAGTGCACCCAGTTGCGCATAGTTGACGGCGAACTCGACTTTCAACCAAGGGAACAGCGGCGGCAGCAACAGCTGGGCAAAGTGGCTGGTGCCGTGCGCCAGGCTGACCAGGCCGATCAGCCACACATCGTCGCGACGCGTGGCGGCGAGGTAGGCGGGGGGTGCAAGCGTGGGCATGGGGCCATGGTAACCAAGCCCGCGGCGCCGCCCCCTGCCCCAGTGCCGGCCACCGAGCCGCGGGCCTGCGCGCGATGCGTGCGGCCCGTAAACTCGGGCCTGCCTCATGTCAAACCCCCACTCGCCAATGCCCGCCACGGGCGCCTCGCCAACCGGCAGCGCCGACGATTCGCGGCAAGACGTCGCCACGCAATTCGCGGCCTCGCCTGGCGAGTACCTGGGTGACGACCCACGCGAGATTGGCCGGCGTGTCAACGATGAGCAGTTGGAACTGTTCGTCACCGGCAGCCCGGCCGAGGCCCTGGTGCAGCTGTTCGAGAAATTAGAGCCCGAGTTCATTGCCTTGCACGATGTGGGATCCACCGTCGCGCTGCGCTTGTTGGCAGCGCTGGCATCGTCTGGCGGGCGCAAGTTGCAACGGCTGCTGGTGCGTCGCCAAGGCTATGGCGTGCCTCTGGCCACGCTGCAATTCGCTGAGCTGCCGTTGCCGCGGCAGCGGGTGCTGCGCATTTACGCCACCGCCGTTGACTCAGACAGCCAGTCGCGTGAGCAGTTGGCGCAGGCCTTGCTGGCGCACTGCCGGCTGGGCGTGCTGCTGGTGGGCGAAGTGCCGGCTCATGTGCTGGACGGCGCGCTGCAACCGCTGCGCGCGGCCATGAGCACCCAGCGTTGGCCCAATCGCGAGATGCTGGCCGTGCCGGTGGGCCATGTACCCACGCTGGCGGTGCAGGCGGCGTCGCTCACGCGCCTGTGTGGCACCCAGGTGCGCGTGACACCCCAGGTGACACGCGCCACCGAGGCCTGGGCCTACGTGAGCGGCGCCTGGAACCGCATGCACGAAGTAGTGCCCGTGGCAGCCCCGCGCACCGCAGCGGCCGACTTTGCTGCGACTCAGTCGATGCCGCTGGATGCCATGCCGGGCGAGAGCCACTATCGGGATCAAACGCGCGACCAGGCGCGTGATCAAACACGCGAGCCACTGGTGCGCGGCGTGATGCAGGCGCAGGCCCAGGCCCAAGCGCAGGGCCAGGCGCTGCATGCGCTGGTCACGCAACTCTCCCTGGTGCGTGGCGTGGTGAGCTGTTGCGTGTTCGAGATGCGCACCCACCGCAGCCTGGCCCATGCCGGCGGACCGCCCAGTTCGCTGCCACTGGCCGCCCAGGGCGCGGCCATGCTGCGCACGATGGCCGAAACCAGCCTGGTGCTGGGCCTGGGCACCGAGCAACCCGAGGCGGTGGTCACATTGGGCGACAAGCAGCTGCTGCTCTTGCCCTTGCCCAACCAGCCGGGCCTGGCGTTGCACGCCGTGCTGGAACGCGGCGAGGTTCAACTCACCGTGCTGCGCAGCACCTTGTCACGCCTGCTCGGAGCCTGAGAGTTTTTCGCTATGCCCGAGCGGCGCGCCAGAAGGTTCCCGGTCTAGGCGCAAAGCACAGCCATAGCTCGGGCTATGGCGAGCATTTGCAACGACGAGTGGGGGCCTTCTGGCGTGATGAGCGGGCGTGAGTGAAAGACTCCCAGGCTCCTCAGTGCACCACTCGGCTGAAGACGAATACGCCGTCTTCCACGTCCACCGGAATCACATCGCGCGGGCCGAACCGGCCCTGCAAGATGAGCTTGGCCACCGGGTTCTCGATCAAGTGCTGAATCGCCCGCTTCAAGGGCCGCGCGCCGAAAGCCGGGTCGAAGCCGACCTTGGCCAGTTCGGCCAGGGCGCTGGGCGACACCTCAAGCTTCAGCTCCATCCTCGCCAGCCGGCCCTCAAGCGCGGCAAGCTGAATCTTCGCGATGCTTTCGATGTTCTTGCGGTCTAGCGCATGGAACACCACCGTTTCGTCGATGCGGTTCAGGAACTCGGGGCGGAAATGGTTCTTCACCTCGACCCAGACTGCGTCGCGGATCACGCTTGAAGGCTGGCCGGCCAACTGCATGATCTGGTGCGAACCCAGGTTGCTGGTCATCACGATCACCGTGTTCTTGAAGTCCACCGTGCGGCCCTGGCCGTCGGTCAAGCGGCCATCGTCAAGCACCTGCAACAGCACGTTGAAGACATCGGGGTGGGCCTTCTCCACTTCATCGAGCAGGATCACGGCATAGGGCTTGCGCCGCACGGCTTCGGTCAGCGCGCCGCCTTCGTCGTAGCCGACATAACCGGGCGGTGCACCGATCATCCGGCTCACCGAATGCTTTTCCATGAACTCGCTCATGTCGATGCGGATCATGTGGTCTTCGCTGTCGAACAAGAAGCCGGCCAGGGCCTTGCACAGCTCGGTCTTGCCCACGCCGGTGGGGCCGAGGAAGAGGAACGAACCATAGGGCCGGTTCGGGTCTGAAAGCCCGGCGCGCGAGCGGCGAATGGCGTCACTCACCGCGGTGATGGCTTCGTCCTGCCCCACCACGCGGTCGTGCAGTTTGGCTTCCATCGTCAACAGTTTGTCGCGCTCACCCTGCATCAGCTTGGATACCGGAATGCCCGTGGCGCGCGCCACCACCTCGGCAATTTCCTCGGCGCCCACCATGGTGCGCAGCAGTTGCGGCACGCCACTGGCCTTGCCCGCCTTGGCCTTGCCGGTCTCCTTGGCCTGCGCTTCCTTCAGGTGCTTTTCAAGCTCAGGCAGGCGGCCGTATTGCAACTCGGCGACCTTGTTGAAGTCGCCCTTGCGTTTGAGTTCTTCGATCTGGTGGCGAATGCGGTCGATCTCTTCCTTCACATGCGCTGAGCCTTGCGCCGCGGCCTTTTCGGCCTTCCAGATTTCTTCCAGGTCAGCCGCTTCGCGTTCGAGCTTGGTGATTTCTACTTCGATCAAATCGAAGCGCTTTTTCGAGGCCTCATCCTTCTCACGCCGCACGGCTTCGCGCTCGATCTTCAACTGGATCAAACGCCGGTCGAGCTTGTCCATCGCCTCGGGTTTGGAGTCGATCTCGATCTTCACCTTGGCCGCGGCTTCGTCGATCAGGTCGATCGCCTTGTCGGGCAAGAAGCGGTCGGTGATGTAGCGGTGGCTCAGCTCGGCCGCGGCCACGATGGCCGGGTCGGTGATCTCCACGCCGTGGTGAATTTCGTACTTTTCTTGCAAGCCGCGCAAGATGGCGATGGTGGCTTCCACCGTGGGCTCACCCACCAGCACCCTTTGAAAACGGCGCTCCAGCGCGGCGTCTTTCTCAACGTACTTGCGGTATTCGTTGAGCGTGGTCGCGCCGATGCAATGCAGCTCGCCGCGCGCCAGGGCCGGCTTGAGCATGTTGCCCGCGTCGATCGCGCCTTCGGCCTTGCCGGCGCCAACCATGGTGTGCAGCTCGTCGATGAACAAAATGATGCGGCCTTCGTCAGCCGCCACTTCCTTCAGCACGGCCTTCAAGCGCTCTTCAAATTCACCGCGGAACTTGGCGCCGGCCAGCAGCCCGGCCATGTCGAGCACCAGCACGCGCTTGTCCTTCAGCGTGTCGGGCACCTCGCCGTTAACGATGCGTTGAGCCAGGCCTTCGACGATGGCCGTCTTGCCCACGCCGGGCTCGCCGATGAGCACCGGGTTGTTCTTGGTGCGCCGCTGCAAGACCTGGATGGCACGGCGGATTTCATCGTCGCGGCCGATCACCGGGTCAAGCTTACCCAGGCGAGCGCGCTCGGTCAGGTCGAGCGTGTACTTCTTGAGAGCCTCGCGCTGGCCTTCGGACTCCGCGGAGTCGACCGTGGCGCCACCGCGCACCGCCTGCACCGCGCCTTCAAGCGCCTTGCGCGTCAGGCCATGGCCACGCACGATGCCGCCGATGTCGTTCTTGGCGTCCGCCAGCGCCAGCAAGAACATTTCGCTGGCGATGAATTGGTCACCGCGCTTGCCGGCTTCTTTCTCCGCGGCTTGCATCAATTGCACCAGGTCGCGCCCGGGCTGCACCTGGCCGCCCTGCACTTGCGGCAGCGCGCTAACCGCTGTTTCCATCGCCGTGCGCAGCGCGGCGGTGTTGGCGCCGGCGCGGTCGAGCAAGGCCTTGGGGCCGTCAGCCTGCACCAGCATGGCGGCCAGCACGTGGGCCGGCTCCACGTAGGGGTTGTCGCGCGCCACGGCCAGGCTCTGGGCCTCGGACAGGGCTTGCTGGAAGGCGGTGGTGAGTTTGTCGAGTCGCATGTTTGTTTCCCTTGGCTTGGTGGGAACGTGGGGCGATCAAGCCAGGATTCAAGGTTTTGGCTTCCTACAATGAGCCGGGTGAACATCCATCAGATCCAGGTCAAGTACGACCCCAGCGCCGACCGCATCTTGCTGCAGGTGCGCACCCAGCCGCCCGAGCTGTATCAAGTCTGGCTCACGCGGCGCATGGCGCTGCGTTTCTGGCCGCACTTCCAGCCCATGGTGGCCAGCCTGGCGGTGCCCAGCGTCTCGCCCGGCTCGGTGGTGTCACCCGAGGCGCGGCAAATGCTCAGCCAGGCCGCGCGC
>JAYUHT010000201.1:0-5684 GCA_043766725.1 Burkholderiales bacterium
CGTGCTGCACATCAACAACGCCATGCACAAACTGGGCTGCGTGAACAAGCACGCGGCGGTGCTGAAGGCGTTGCGCCTGGGTCTGATTCATTGACCCGCTTGGAGCTGCCGTGCGCCCAGCGGCGCCGCTGCAGCCCCGTGTGAACCCTCCCCTGTAAGACCTGACAGTAGCCTGCATCGGCCGGGGCTGCTGCAATGCGCTCATTCGTGTTGGAAACTCAGCCTGCCAGGAGACCTCAAATGAAGACGCCCGCCCTGCCGATCCAGACCACCCAGCCTACCGACTCTGCTGTTCCGGGCAATCCGCCCAAGACCCGGCCGCGTGGCCCGGTTGCGCTGCGCGCTGACCAACTGAAAGACGTGGCCGGCGGCTTGCCGAAGGGCGGCTGGAGCGCCAACGTCAAGCCAACCGACACCAGCAGCAAGTAAGTTGAACCGAGCGTTGTGCCTTGAGGGTGCGTGGTGATGTACTCTTGAGGCTCCTTGGTGCCACGGCACTTCGTCCCTGAGCGGCCGTCGTACCGGCGGATCGGGCAACCCGATCCGCCTTTTTTCTTTGCGGCTGCGGCACCATGCCAGACACGGCCTGCCGCGCAGGGCGATTGCGAATGCCATGGATCCGCCCCTGTTCCGCCCGGAAGTTGTAAACGCCCAGCGCCAGCAGTGGCTGGGCAGTGTGCGTTTGGTGCGCCCGCTTTCGCTCAGCTTGCTCACCTGGGGCGCGCTGTTAGTGATGGGCGTGCTGGCCACGTTTTTGACCTTCGGCGAGTACACGCGCAAGGCGCGCGTTGGCGGGGTGCTGATGCCCGACGCTGGCCTCATCAGGCTGGCCAGCCCAGTGGCGGCCACAGTGTTGCAACGGCCAGCGCGCGAAGGGCAGGCGGTGCGCGCCGGCGATGTGCTGTTCGTGCTGGGCCTGGACCGCGGCGGCCTGGCCGATGGCCTGCAAGCCCAAGTGCTGGCCAGCCTGGCCCAGCGCGTGGCCAGCCTGAACCAGGCCACCGAACAGCAAGAGCAACTGACCCAGGCACAGGCTCGGTCGATTGACGAGCGGCTGCTTCAACTGCAGCGCGAACAGACGCAGATCGGGGCTGGGCTGGCCTTGCAGCGTGAACGGCTCAACCTGGCGCGCAGCGATCTCACCCGTTTGCAAGCCTTGCGCGATGAGCACTTCGCATCAGGCGCCCAGGTGCAGGCGAAACACGACGAATGGCTCAGCTTGCAAGCACAGGCCCAGGCGCTGGAGCGCCAGGGCGCGGGCTTAAGCCGCGAGCGCGCAGCGATCGAAGGCGAGCGTGCGGCGCTGCCGCTGCGCAGCGGCGCGCGCCAGGGCGAAATCGCGCGCGAGCTGGCAGCGCTGTCGCGCGAGGCGGCCGAGGCCGACAGCGCGCGGCAACTTGTGATCCGCGCGCCGCAAGACGGCACCTTGAGCACCTTGCTGGTTCAGAGCGGCCAAGGCGTGGCGGCCAACACGGTGCTGGCCAGCTTGGTGCCCAGCGGCGCGGCCTTGCAGGCGCACTTGTATGCACCGTCCAGCGCGGTCGGTTTTCTCAAGCCAGGGCAGGCCGTTCAGCTGCGTTACGAAGCCTTTGCGTACCAGAAGTTTGGCCATCAGCCCGGGCGGGTGCTGCACGTCTCGCGCACACCGCTGGCGCCGGCCGAACTGGCGCAATTGCCGCTGGCTGGCGCGGCCACGGCCAGTGAACCCTTGTTCCGCGTGACGGTTGAACTGGCCGCGGGCCAGACCCTGCCCGAGCCTTTGGTGGCCGGCATGCGGCTGACGGCAGATGTGCTGCTTGAGCGCCGCCGCCTGGTGGAATGGTTGTTGGCGCCCTTGGCGGCGATGAAGGCGCGCGCTTGATGTTGAGCATGAACTCGCTGCGTCTGGGGTTTGGTGCGCCTGCGGTGCCGGTGATGCTGCAAACCGAAGCCACTGAATGCGGCCTGGCCTGCCTAGCCATGGTGGCCGGCGCGCACGGCCACCGCATCGACCTGCCCAGCCTGCGGCAGCGCTTTTCGGTGTCGCTCAAAGGGGCGACGCTGGCCGACCTGGTGCGCATGGCCGAAGGCTTGAAGCTGCAAGCGCGTGCCTTGCGCGCCGAGCCTGAACACCTGGCGGATCTGGTGCTGCCGTGCGTCCTGCATTGGGACTTGAACCACTTCGTGGTGCTGGTGGCCGTGAAGCGCGGCGTGGCGGTGATCCACGATCCGGCCCAAGGCCTGCGGCGCATGAAACTGGCCGAGCTGTCGCGCCACTTCACGGGCGTGCTGCTCGAACTGAGCCCGGCCGCCGACTTCGCACCGCGCGTGGAGCGCCAGCAGATCCGCGCCTCGCAGTTGCTCGGGCAGGTGACGGGGCTGAAGCGTTCGCTGTTGCAGATCTTCGTGCTGGCGCTGGCACTGGAAGCGTTTGTGCTGCTGGGCCCGTTCTTCCTGCAATGGGTGGTGGACGAAGTGCTGGTCAGCGCCGACCGCGAGCTGCTGCTCACGCTCGGCGTGGGTTTCGTGCTGCTGGTGCTGCTGCAAGTGGCCACCGCCGCGGCGCGCTCGTGGGCGGTGCTGGTGCTGTCGGCCACGCTGAACTTGCAGTGGCTGGGCAATGTGTTCGCGCACCTGATGCGCCTGCCACTCGAATGGTTTGAAAAGCGCCACACCGGCGACATCTGGTCGCGCTTTTCAGCGGTGCAGCAGATCCAGCGCACGCTCACCACCAGTTTCATCGAAGCCCTGCTCGACGGCCTGCTGGTGGTGCTGACGCTGGCCATGATGTGGCTGTATAGCGGCACGCTGATGGCCGTGGCCATGGGCGCGGCGTCGGCTTATGGCCTGCTGCGCTGGGCCTTCTTCCGCCCGCTGCGCGCGGCCACCGAAGAAGCCCTGGTGCATGAGTCGCGCAAGGCCACGCACTTCCTGGAGTCGCTGCGCGGGGTGCAGGCGATCAAACTTTTTAACGCACAGGCGCAACGTCACTCACGCTTTGCCAGCCTGGTGGTCGATGCCATGAATGCCGAGGTGGCCACGCGCAGGCTCGAACTGCTGTTTGCCGTGTTGCACCGTGCGCTGTTCGGCCTGGAGCGCGTGGCCGTGCTGTGGCTGGGCGCGCTGCTGGTGCTGGACCAACACCTCACGGTGGGCATGTTGTTCGCGTTCATCGCCTACAAGGAACAGTTCGCCACGCGCTTCTCGGGCCTGATCGACAAGGCGGTTGAGCTGAAGATGCTCAAGTTGCAAGGCGAGCGCCTGGCCGACATCGTGCTCGCCGCGCCGGAGCGAGACGGCGCGGCGCATGGCACTCAACACCGTGCTCGCCCGCGCGAGGGGGCGCCGGCGATCGAACTGCGCGGCGTGAGTTTTCGCTATGCCGACGGCGAACCCGACGTGCTCAGCCACCTCGATTTGCGCATCGCGCATGGCGAGTCGGTGGCCGTGGTCGGCCCTTCGGGTTGTGGCAAGACCACTTTGCTTAAGCTGATGCTAGGCATCCACGCACCCAGCGCCGGCGAGATCTTGATCGACGGCGTGCCGCTGGCGCGTCTGGGGTTGCATGCCTGGCGCAACCAGGTCGGCGTGGTGATGCAAGACGAGCCGCTGTTTGCGGGTTCGGTGGCCGACAACATCTGCTTCTTCGCCGCCCAGCCCGATGCGGCCTGGATCGAAGAGTGCGCACGGCTGGCCTCGGTGCATGAGGAAATCGAGGCCATGCCGATGGGCTACCACTCGCTGATTGCCGACATGGGCTCCAGCCTGTCGGGTGGCCAGCGCCAGCGCATCTTGCTGGCACGCGCCCTGTACAAGCGCCCGACCGTGCTGCTGCTCGATGAAGCCACCAGTTCGCTCGACGTCGACCGCGAGCGCGCTGTGAACGCGGCCATCCGCCAGCTCACGCTTACGCGCGTGATCGTGGCGCACCGGCCGGAAACGATTGCCAGCGCCGGGCGCGTGGTGTCCTTGCAAGGCGGGCGGGTGCTGCAAGACTTGCAGCGCGTGGGCGTGAACTGATCGGCCAGTGCTGCGCGCCCGCCATAGCAGGGCGTGCGCAAGCCGCAAGGGCGGGCACACGGCCAGGCCCTCGCCGCCTAAAATCGCGCCCCTTTGTGTGCAAGGCGGTCAGCGTGATCTACCCCAAGGAATTCGACGTCATCGTGGTCGGCGGCGGCCATGCCGGCACCGAGGCCGCCCTGGCCGCGGCGCGCATGGGTTGCGCCACCTTGCTACTCAGCCACAGCATCGAGACGCTGGGGCAGATGAGTTGCAACCCGTCCATCGGCGGCATTGGCAAGGGCCACTTGGTCAAAGAGATCGACGCTCTGGGCGGCGCCATGGCCGCGGCGACTGATGAGGCCGGCATTCAGTTTCGCATCCTCAATTCCAGCAAAGGGCCGGCCGTGCGCGCCACACGGGCGCAGGCTGATCGGATGCTTTACCGCGCCGCCATCCGCCACCGGCTGGAAAACCAGGCCAACCTGTGGCTGTTCCAACAGGCGGTGGACGATCTCATCGTCGAAGGCGAGCGGGTCGTCGGTGCTGTCACGCAAGTTGGTATTCGCTTTCGCGCAAAGTCAGTCGTGCTGACGGCGGGCACGTTTTTGGATGGGCGCATCCACGTGGGATTGCAGAACTACGGTGCCGGGCGTGCAGGCGACCCACCGGCACTTTCACTGTCGGCGCGGCTGAAGGAACTGAAGCTGCCGCAAGGGCGGTTGAAGACCGGCACGCCTCCGCGCATCGATGGGCGCTCGATTGATTTTTCGCGCCTGGTCGAGCAGCCGGGCGACTTGAACCCGGTGCCGGTGTTCAGCTTCATGGGCGACGCGAGCCAACACCCGCGCCAGGTGCCGTGTTGGATCACCCACACCAACGAGCGCACGCACGCGATCATTCGATCAGGCTTTGACCGTAGCCCGATGTTCACGGGCGTGATCGAAGGTATCGGGCCGCGCTACTGCCCGAGCATCGAAGACAAGGTCAACCGCTTTGCCGACAAAGATGCGCATCAAATTTTTCTGGAGCCTGAAGGGCTGACCACGCACGAGATCTACCCCAACGGCATTTCCACCTCGCTGCCATTCGACGTGCAGCTCGCCGCCGTGCGCTCGATGGTGGGCCTGGAGCAGGCCGACATCCTGCGCCCCGGCTACGCCATCGAATACGACTACTTCGACCCGCGTGAACTGAAAGCCAGTTTCGAAACGCGCGCGATCGGCGGCCTGTTCTTCGCTGGCCAGATCAACGGCACCACCGGCTATGAAGAGGCGGCCGCACAGGGCCTTTACGCCGGTGTCAATGCGGCGTTGCAGGTGCAGGGCCGCGAGCCTTTGGTGCTGGGCCGAGACCAGGCCTACCTGGGTGTGTTGGTTGACGACCTGGTGACCAAGGGCGTGACCGAGCCTTACCGCATGTTCACCAGCCGGGCGGAGTACCGGCTGCAACTGCGCGAAGACAACGCCGATTCGCGTCTTACTGAACTGGGGCGAACATTTGGCCTGGTGGATAACAGGCGCTGGAAGACCTTCAGCCGCAAGCGCGACGCCGTGGCTCGGGAAGCCGAGCGCCTGAAGCGCACCTGGGTTTACCCCGGCTTGCTGCCGGCGGCGGATGCCGAGCGGCTGTTGGGCAAGGCCATCGAGCGCGAATACACCTTGGCGGATCTGTTGCGGCGGCCGGGCATCAACTTCGACACGGTG
>JAYUHT010000202.1:0-2101 GCA_043766725.1 Burkholderiales bacterium
CAACGGCGCGGCCACCAGCACGATGAGCAGCAGCGCGATGGCGTGCACGATGCCGGCCACGGGCGAGGTGGCGCCGGCGCGCACATTGGTCATGGTGCGCGCGATGGTGCCGGTGGCAGGAATGCCGCCGAAGAACGGCGTGACGATGTTGGCCAGGCCCTGCGCCATCAGCTCCTGGTTGGGGTCGTGGCGCGGCTGGTCGATCAGGTTGTCGGCCACGCGCGCACACAGCAGCGACTCGATGGCGCCGAGCAGCGCAATCGTCATGGTCGGAATCAACAACTGCTTGACCGAGGCCCAACTGAAGTCGGGCAGCACGAACGCGGGCAGGGCCTGTGGAATGCCGCCGAAGCGCGAGCCGATGGTCTCCACCGGCAGGCCCCACCACACCGTGGCCAGCGTGGCGCCCACCAGCGCCACCACCGTACCGGGCAGGTGCGCGGCGATGCGCCGGGCGCGGGCGGCCAAACCGCGGGGTGCAACGGGCATGGCATAGGCCTTGGGCCACAGCACCACCACGGCCAGGCAAGCCAGGCCCATGGCCAGGGCCGCCGGGTTGAAGCTCGGCGCGTGTTGCCACATCACGCCGATTTGCGCAAAGAAGTCGGCCGGCAGTTTTTCGATGCGCAGGCCGAACAGGTCTTTCACCTGCGACAAGCCCACCAGCACCGCGATGCCGTTGGTGAAGCCGATGACGATGGTCACCGGCACATAGCGCACCAGCACACCGAGCTTGAGCGCGCCCAGCACGAACATCAACACGCCGGCCAAGATGGTTGAGATGAGCAGGTTGGCCAGGCCGTAGCGTTCGATGATGCCGTAGACGATGACGATGAACGCCCCGGCCGGCCCACCGATCTGCACCTGCGAGCCGCCCAGCGCCGAGATGATGAAGCCGGCGATGATGGCGGTGAACAAGCCCGCTTCAGGTTTCACGCCCGAGGCGATGGCAAAGGCCATGGCCAGCGGCAGCGCCACCACGCCCACGGTGAGGCCGGCGACGATGTCGGTGAACAGGCGGGCGCGGGTGTAGCCGTTCAGCGCGTCGAGCAAGCGCGGGCGGAAGCCGAGCCAGGCAAGGGGGTTCTTCATCCGTTCAACAGCGGCCGGCCGAGCAAGCGCTGCAGCACGTTCAGCGGCGCCGTCTGCGGCGCTTGCAGGGCCGCCGCGGGCAGGGTGAACGTTTGCTCCAGCATGAACTGGCCGCTCATCGCGGCATGCAGCACCTGGTCGCTGTACACCACCCAGGTGCTGCCGGGCAGGAAGCGCACATGCTGCTGCGGCGCGCTGGCCTGGTAGGCGGCGTCGGCCTTGGCCGCATCGTGCAGGTGCAGCATGTAATGGTCATACGCGCTGCGCCGCGACTTGGTGATGTGCAGCGCATGCAGCGCCCAGGCCGCGCCCGGCAGCGGCGCCGCGATGCGCGGCAAGAAACGCTGCGCAAAACATTCGAACGGCTCGCCCACGCGCCAATGCCGCGCCTGGCCGGCGGGGTGGATGTTGCTGAACACGCGCAACAGGCGCTGGCCATGCGTGGGGTTCGAGGGGAAGGCATCAACATGCAGCCGCGTGTCGTCCTGGCGCCAACTGGTGGCGCGGCCTTCGATGGGCAGCGGCCGGTACGAGGTGTTGCCCAGGCTGAGTGCGCCGCGGCAATGTGGGAACAGGCGCTCGACCAGCGCGACGGCGTGGCTGCGAAAGCGCGCCACCAGGGCCTGCAAGGCAGCCTGCTCGGGCGCGCTGCCGGCCGCGCCACGCAGCGCGTCATCGCGCCCGCGCAGGCTGATGTTCTTGGCCTTGCCGTCGGCAAACCGCACGTTCAACAGGCTGGCTTCATCGCGATGCAAGGCAAACGCCAGGTGCGGGAAGTGCAGCACCTGGCCAGCTTCGACCACGGCCTCCACGTTGCGCGTGCCAGCGCCAGGCTCACCCTGGTGCCAGGCGGTGTCGTCAAAGCACGTGAGGGCGTCTTGCACGGCGCATCAACGCACGCGCATGCCCGGCAACGCGCCGGGCCAGGGTTGCAGCACATACAGCCCTGGGTGGGCACCTTCGTCGGCATGCGAGGCCGCCAGCACCATGCCTTCGCTCACGCCAAATT
>JAYUHT010000203.1:0-5670 GCA_043766725.1 Burkholderiales bacterium
GTGGAGGAGGCTGGATTCGAACCAGCGTAGGCGTAAGCCAACAGATTTACAGTCTGCCCCCTTTAGCCACTCGGGCACCCCTCCGAGGCGAACCGCAGACTGTACCACAACGTAAACCCCTTTCGAACCGGCCGGCGCATCCCGGCGCTGGCTAGGAGCGTGGGCGCAGAACGACGGCGGCTGCAACGCGCGAGAAACCGGCACCGCTCAGTACTCGGGTTACACGTCTCGCTTCGCCGCCGTCTGCCGCCCACGCTGCGAGAGGGCGAAGACCGCACCCGGGCGCGGCGCCCTTGTGCCTTGAGCAGCCTTCCCTTAACGTGGCCACAGCACGACAGCCTGAGGAGACATGCCATGCCAAGCCCAGCCACGGCCGGCTCTCATGCCGGCACCGCAGACATCCGCACCTTGGCCCTGGTCGGGCCTACCGCCGGCGGAAAGACCTTGTTGGCAGAGATGCTGCTGCACCAAAGTGGCGCCATTGCCGCCCTGGGCAGCCTGGAGCGGGGCAGCACGGTGAGCGACTTCGATCCTCTGGAACGCAAGGCGCAGCACTCGCTCAATGCCGCGGTGTTGCACACCCACCATGCAGGCACGCGCATTCACTTCATCGACACCCCCGGCGGGGGCGACTTCTTGGGCCAATCGCTGCCCGCACTGGAAGCGGTGGAAACCGCCGCCGTGGTGATCAACGCGGCCGTGGGCATCGAGCCGCTGGCTGTGCGGATGATGGAGTACGCCGCCCAGCGCCACCTTGACCGACTGATCATCGTCAACAAGATTGACCTGCCGGGCGTGAAGCTGGCCGAGCTGCTGGGCGAGATCCAGGCAGCGTTTGGCAAAGAGTGCCTGCCGCTGAACCTGCCCAATGCCGCCGGCACCAAGGTGGTGGATTGCTTCTACAACCGCGAAGGCCACAGCGACTTCGGCTCGGTGGCCGACGCCCACCGCGCGCTGGTGGAGCAGGTGGTGGAGGTTGACGCCGCATTCGTAGATCGCTATCTGAACGACGGCGACATTGACGCCGCCGAGTTGCACGCACCTCTGGAACAGGCGCTGCGCGAAGGCCATCTGATCCCGGTGTGCTTTGTCTCGGCCAAGAGCGGCGCGGGCGTGGCCGAACTGCTCGACGTGATCGTCAAGCTGCTGCCCAACCCGACTGAAGGCAACCCGCCAGATTTTCTGAATGGCGAGGGCGCCGAGGGCAAGCTGATGCATGCCCAGGCCGACCCCAACCAGCATGTGCTGGCGCATGTGTTCAAGGTCAGCATTGACCCGTTCGTGGGCAAGCTGGGCATCTTTCGCGTCCACCAGGGCACGGTGCAACTGGGCAGCCAGCTCTATGTGGGCCACAGCCGCAAGCCGTTCAAGGTGAACCACTTGTTCATGCTGCAGGGCAAGGATCATGTTGAAGTCAACCGCGCCGTGCCGGGCGACATCTGCGCCGTGGCCAAGATCGACGAGCTTCACTTCGACGCCGTGCTGCATGACGCCGCCGAAGACGAGCACATCCACCTGCTGCCGCTGCCCTTTCCCACGCCGGTGCACGGTTTGGCCATCACGCCCAAGCGCCATGGCGACGAACAGCGCATGTGGGAAATCCTTAACAAGCTGGTGGCCGAAGACGTTTGCCTGAAAGTGGAGCATGTGGCGGCCACCAACGAAACCGTGCTCTACGGCCTGGGCGAGTTGCACCTGCGCATGCTGCTGGAGCGGCTGCGCGAGGTGCACAAGTTCGAGGTCGAGACCCGCCCGCCGCGCATCGCCTACCGCGAAACCGTGACCGCCAACGCCGAAGGCCACCATCGGCACAAGAAGCAGTCGGGTGGCGCCGGGCAGTTCGGCGAGGTGTTCCTGCGTATTGAGCCGCTGCCGCGCGGTGCCGGGTTCGAGTTTGTTGATGCGGTCAAGGGCGGCACCATCCCCGGGCAGTTCATGCCGGCGGTGGAAAAAGGCGTGCGCGAGGTGCTGACCAGCGGCGCCATCGCCGGCTACCCGGTGGTGGATGTGAAAGTCATCGTCTATGACGGCAAACACCACAGCGTGGACAGCAAGGAGATCGCCTTCATCACCGCCGGGCGCAAAGCCTTCATGGACGCCATCCGCGCCGCGCGGCCCATCATCCTTGAGCCCATCGTCGATATCGAGATCGCGGCGCCCAGCGAAACGATGGGCGACATCACCGGCGACCTGGCTTCGCGCCGCGGTCTGGTCAACGGCACCGGCAACGGCGCCGCGGGGGCTGTGGTGGTCAAGGGCCGCGCGCCGCTGTCTGAACTGAGCGGCTACCAGTCACGCCTGAATGCGCTCACCAGCGGCCAGGGCCGCTACGCGGTGGCCTTGTCGCACTACGAGGCGGTGCCGCCTGCGGTGCAGACCCAACTGGTGGGCCAGCACAAGGTGAGAGACGAAGACTGACTCGCTGATCAGCGCGTGGCCAGCGGCTGGCCCCGTTGCGGGGCGGCGAATTCAAGATCCAGGATGCGCAAATCTTCGGCGTCGAGTTGCATGTGCGCGGCGCGCCAGTTCTCGCGCAAATGCTGCGGGTCCACCGCCTTCGGAATGGCCATCACCCCCGCGTGGCTCAACAACCACGCCAGCGCCAGCTGCGCGGGCGTGGCGTCATAGCTGGTGGCCAGTTCACTCAACGCCCGGTGCTGTGCCAGGTCGCCTTGGTCGATCGGGCTGTAGGCCATCAGCGGCATTTGGCGCAGGCGCTGCCAGGGCAGCAACTCATGCTCCACGCCACGCTGGCTCAGCGAGTACCAGACCTGGTTGGCCGCGCAGCCCGAGCCACCGGGCACGGCGTTGAGCTCGTGCAGGTCAGCCAGGTCGAAATTGCTCACGCCCCAATGCCTGATCCAGCCTCGGCGCTGCAACACTTCAAAGCCCTGCACCGTTTCTGCCAAGGGCACGCTGCCGCGCCAATGCAGCAGGTACAGGTCGATGTGATCGAGTTGCAAGCGCCGCAGGCTGCGCTCGCAGGCCGCCACCATGCCCTGCACCGTGGCATGGGCGGGGTAGAACTTCGACACCGCGAAAATCTCTTCGCGCCCCAAGCCCTGCGCCTGAGCCTGCGCCAGAGCGTCGCCGAGCACCGTCTCGGCGCCGCCTTCGCCATACATCGCAGCGCAGTCGAAGACGCGGTAGCCCATGTCCAGCGCCAAGCGCAAAGACTTCACCTCGGCTTTGGCCAAGGCGGCGCTTTCACCCAGGCGCCAGGTGCCCAGACCCAGGGCGGGCAGCTCGGTGCCATTGGGTAGGGTGACTTCGGGCAAGGGGCTGGAGTTGGCATCCATGGCCGCAATATTAGGGGTTGCCTTGGCCGCCCGCTTGGTGCTGCCGATGCGCAACGCGGCTTTATCATGGCGCCATGCCCCCACTGAGCGCCGCTCAGGCCCTGGCCCAGGTTCGCCTGGACAACGCCCTGGCCTTGTTCGAGGAATTCGTCCGCGCCAGCGCCCGACACGCCGACGCAGCCACCCTGCGCGGTCTGGAAGGGCGGTTTGCCGAGCTGTTGCAAATCCAGCCGAGCTACTGGAGCCAGATCAAGAGCCGCTCGCGCCAGATCGGCGAGCGCCTGGCGCGGCAGTTCGAGCTGCGTTGCCGCAAGCCCACCGGCTGGATGGATCAGAACCACGCCCGCAGCGCTGCTGCCGCTCCCGACTCGCCTCCAGACCACGCCGCGCGCGACGACGATGAACGGTTCATCGTCGGCCTCGTGCTCACCTACTACCGGCGCCACCCGCAGCGGGCCCGAACGCGCTTGCTCGAGCTGCTGGGCGAAGTGCTGGTGCCTGCCGTGGCGAGCGCCGCCGCCCCGACGCCGCCGATGGGCAAAACGACTCGCCCCGCCACCGCACAGCCGCCCAGCAGCGCCACCGTGCCGGGCGAAGATGCGCAACACCTTTGGCAACGCGCGCAGGCGGGTGTGGCACCCATCAGACGCAAGCGCTGACGTTTGAGCGTCAAGGCAAGCACCGGTCATATTCCCCTTGCCAAAGATAAACGTTTGTTTATCATGTGGGCAATTCATCCACGGCCCCGAATCCATGCCCTTGACCCGTGCGCACCTCCTGCTGAACTCGCCGCTGCGTGGCGGCTGCCTTCAGCATGCAGGCAGCGGGTGGTCGATGCGCCTGACATTGCCACAGGCCGTTGCCATGCGAGGGTCTGCCCCCTGAAGCGGCAGATCGTTCATCCAGCAACGGCCCGGGAAGCGCAAGCACCCGGGCCGTTTTGTTTTTCTGCCACCGAGGAAGCCACCATGAAGAATTTGATTGTCAAAACGCTGAAGCCGCGTAACCCACTGGTCGCATTGGCACACCGCCGTCTGGCCGGCGCGCATGCGCCGCGCAAGCCACGCCAGCAGGCAGGGCGCGAACTGCGGCGCGAGCTCACCGCCATGACCAGCCGATGTGCCACCACGTCGCCGCCGCCAACCCCTTGAACCGACTGCGGAGTCGCACCAAACAGGCCGCGACACCTTGGAGAACGAAGATGATCGAGTCCTTGCCCTGGGCCTATGTGCCCGCCGATGCCGAACGCGGCGGCTCGCTGCGCTTGCTCGCCGCAGCGCTGCTGCGCGGCGCCAGTGCCATGCTGGCCCGAGTGGCACGCCGCCTGGCCCATAGCGACCGGCGCGCCCAGCGCAGCCAGTGCCCACAAGTGCTGGAGTTCTACGCCGAGGCCGGCGCCCCCGAGGGCGCGCTGTACCTCGACGGCCAGTTGCTGGGCTACATCGACGGCGTCAGCCGGTTGTGAGCCTGGCGGGCCGACGCTGCGGTGGATTCAAGCCACCGCAGCGTCGTGCCGATAAGGCCAGTAAGCGATCACCCTTGATCGCCTCGCCGAGCACCCGCACGCGACACAGCATCAGCCACCATGCTTGCCACCCCTGCCGCCACCCTGGAGCGCCCGCTGCGCGACCTGGCGGCCTGGACAGCGCACTTTCGCTCCGCCGAAATTCCGGTGCTGCCCAACACTGCCGAGATGATCGAAGCCTGGCGTGCGAATGAAGATGCGTGCGACGCCCACTTGCTGGCGCAGACACTGTCCAAAGACCCGCTGATGACGCTCAAGCTGATGGCCAAGGTGAGCGAATTGCGCGCGCGGCGTGGCGGCACCGACATCGAAACCGTGACGGCGGCCTTGGTCATGCTGGGCATGGGCCCGTTCTTTCGCCACTTCGGCCCGCAGCCCACGGTGGACGAACATTTGCGCGAGCACCCGGCGGCGCAACAAGGGCTGCGCCGCGTGCTGCGCCGCGCGCACCGCGCCGCGGCCTTTGCGCTGGGCTTTGCCGTGCACCGCATGGACCACGACGCCGGCGTAATCTATGAGGCCGCCTTGCTGCACGACTTTGCCGAGATGCTGCTGTGGGTGCATGCGCCCACGCTGGCGCTGGACATCGCGGCGCGCCAGCGCGCGCAGCCCACGCTGCGTTCGGCCAGCGTGCAGCAAGAGGTGCTGAACACAGAGCTGGCGCCGTTGCAGCAAGCGCTGATGCGGGCCTGGGGCCTGAGTGAGCTGCTGGTGCGCATCACCGATGACGGCCATGCCGAACAAGCGCAGGTGCGCAACGTGACGCTGGCCGTGCGCCTGGCCCGCCACACCGCGCGCGGCTGGGACAACCCGGCCCTGGTCGACGACGTGGCCGACATCGCCGCG
>JAYUHT010000204.1:0-2095 GCA_043766725.1 Burkholderiales bacterium
AACTCGGCAAAGTGCAGCGGCGTCTGGCCGCACAGCACATCGTCGTTGCGCATCACGGCGGCGAGCTGGTCGTGGCGGTACGGCGCCACGTGCAGGCCCTTCGTGTCGGGGCCCTCGACAATCACGGCCAGGTCCACCTCGCCGCTGCGCACCCGGCGCACCGCGTCTTCGCTCCAGCTCTCTTCCAGCACGACGCGCACGTCGTCGTGGCCGGCCGAAAAGCTGGCGATGTCGCCGGGCAGGAACTGCGTCATGGCCGAGGTGTTGCCTTGCACGCGCAGCACGCTTTGGCGGCCGCGCCCATAGTTGGCCATCTGCGCGCGCATGTGGTGCACGCTGGCGATGACCTCGCGCGCCAGCAACAGCAGCCGCTCACCGGCGGGCGTGAGTTCCATGCCGCGCGAATGGCGCTCGAACAGCGTGGCCTTGAACTGGTGCTCCAGCAAAGACAAGCGCCGGCTCGCCGCCGGCACGGTGATCAGGCTGGCCTCGGCCGCACGGGTGAGGTTGCGCATTTCGGCGGCGCGAACGAACAGGGCCAGTGAATCGAGGTCAGGCAGCATGTGCGAGGTTTCCCACCCGGTGTTGCGTCGTGGCCAACAACATGTTGGCCGGCTTTGAAGTCACGGCCCGGCGCCGCCTGTCGACGTTCAAGCTGGCGATCATGCCGCAGGCCAGGCTGGGCTCGGGTTCACCCCAGGCGGCGTGGGTGAGGTGCGGTTGGGCTCGGAGTTGGACAGCAGCCAGCGCCGCGGCGCATCATGACCCTGTGCGACACCGCACCGACGGCTGACCGCGAAGCGCCCAGTGTGTCTGCGCCTCAGTCAACGCTTGGAGCGCCCATGAACCTCAGGCCCCTGGTTGCCCACCATGCCGGCGCGCATGCCGCTGCGGTGAACGCTGCCGCACCGACTGCGCCCACACCGGCCCCACCGGCCAGGGTGCCGCAGCCCGACGATGCATCGGTGGCCGGAGAAGAAGACCCGGGCGCCGCGCTCGACGACAGCGGCGTCGTCCCACCCACTTCCCCCGGGCCTGAAAAATGACCGCGCCCGCGACCCGAACTGAAGCCGACAGCTTTGGCGCGATCGACGTGCCGGCCGATGCCTTGTGGGCCGCGCAAACTGAACGCAGCCGGCGCTTCTTTGCCATCGGCACGCAGCGCATGCCGCTGCCGCTGATCCATGCGCTGGCGCACATCAAACGCGCCGCGGCCGAGGTCAACCTTCAGCTCGGCTTGCAAGAGCCAGCCAAAGCCCAGGCCATCGCCGCCGCTGCGGCACGGGTCGCCGCGGGTGAGTTCGATGATCAATTTGTGCTGTCGGTGTGGCAGACCGGCTCGGGCACGCAAAGCAACATGAACGTCAACGAGGTGGTGGCCAACCTCGCCTCGCTGGCGCTGGGTGGCAGCTTGGGCGGCGAACGCAAAGTGCACCCCAATGACGATGTGAACCGGGGCCAGTCGACGAACGATGTTTTCCCCACCGCCATGCACCTGGCGGCGGTGCTGATGACGCGGCCGCTGCGCTCGGCGCTGGGCCGCCTGCGCGCGGCGCTTCAGGCCAAGGCCGGTGAGTTTGCGGGCACGATCAAGATCGGCCGCACGCACTTGCAAGACGCCACACCGGTCACGTTCGGGCAGGAATTCGGTGGCTATGACGCGCAACTGGCCCTGGCCGAGGCCGCCCTGCTGCACGCCCTGCCCGCGGTGCACGCGCTGGCCATCGGCGGCACCGCGGTGGGCACCGGCTTGAACACTCACCCCGAGTTTGGCCAGCGCGTGGCCGCAGTGTTGGCCGCGCGTCTGGGCGAACCATTCGTGGTAGCGCCGAACCTGTTCGCGGCCATGGCCGGCCATGAAGCCTTGGCCAGCTTGCATGGCGCGTTGCGCACGCTGAGCGTGGCGTTGACCAAGATTGCGAACGACATCCGCCTGATGGGCAGCGGCCCACGCGCCGGCATTGGTGAACTGCGCCTGCCGGCCAACGAGCCCGGCAGCTCGATCATGCCGGGCAAGGTCAACCCGACGCAGATCGAGGCGCTGACCATGGTCTGCGCCCAGGTGATGGGGCATGACGTGGCGATCGGCATCGCC
>JAYUHT010000205.1:0-5658 GCA_043766725.1 Burkholderiales bacterium
GGCGCGCGCCTGGGGCAGGAAGTCGTGCGCGTCGAAGTGCTCGCCCTTCAGCGCCACGAACAGGTCGCCCGCGCACAGGCTGCGGCTGTCGCTGTGCACGCGGGCGATCTGCACCGTGCCGTCGCCGACCAGCGTGGAGCCCGGCAGCAGCGCGTGCGCTTGCGCCAGGGTCATCATGGCGCGGTTCCTTGACGCGCCGCCAGCGCTTGCGCGGCCGCTTGCACATCGCTGAAAGGCAGGCGTTGGCCGCGCACTTCTTGATAGTCCTCGTGGCCTTTGCCGGCCACCAGGATCACGTCCTGTGCAGCCGCTTGTTTGACGGCCAGTTCGATCGCCGCGCGGCGGTCTTCGAGCACGGCAAAGGGCTCAACACCAACCACGCCAGCGCGAATTTGCGCCAGGATGTCCAGCGGGTCTTCGTTGCGCGGGTTGTCGCTGGTCAGCACGACATGGTCTGCGCCGCGCGCGGCGATGGCGCCCATCAAGGGCCGCTTGGTCGCGTCACGGTTGCCGCCGCAGCCGAACACGCACCACAGCTTGCCACCGCGCGCCTGGGCCAACGGGCGCAGCGCGGCCAAGGCCTTTTCAAGGGCGTCGGGCGTGTGCGCATAGTCCACCAGCAGTTCGGGCTGGCCCGTGCCTGAGCCCGCGCGCTGCAGGCGCCCGGGCACCGGCTGCAAGCTGGCGCAGGCCGCAGCAGCATCGGCCAGCGTGATGCCCAGCGCGCGCAGCACGCCGATGACACCAAGCAGGTTGTCGACGTTGTAGGCGCCGACGAGTTGGCTTTGCACGCGGGCGCTGGCGTCGCCTTCGCGCACCGTGAAGGCCAGGCCTTGCGCACCGATCTCAATGTTTTGTGCACGCAAGCGCGCGGCGCGCTGCGTTGAGCAGGTCCACAGCGCATCACCACGCGGCGCCAATTCGCCCGCCAGGGCCTGGCCCTGCGCATCGTCGATGTTGACCACGCTGGCCTGCAGGCCCGGCCAGTCGAACAGCGCGCGCTTGGCGCGCCAGTATTCGGCCATGCTGGCGTGGTAGTCGAGGTGGTCGCGCGTGAAGTTGGTGAACAGCGCCACCGCGATGTGCGTGCCGGCCAGGCGCTGCTCGGCCAGGCCGATGGACGACGCTTCCAGCGCCACCGCGGCCAGGCCAGCATCGGCAAAGTCGCGCAGGGCTTGTTGCAGCGCCACCGGGTCGGGCGTGGTCAGACCGGTGGCTTGCAGGTTTGGCGGCACGCCCAGGCCCAGCGTGCCGGCCACGGCGCAAGGCCGGCCCAGTTGTTGCAACGCCTGCGCCAGCCACCAGCTGCTCGACGTCTTGCCGTTAGTGCCAGTGATGGCGATGACTTGCAGCCGCCGGCTCGGTGCGCCCAGAAAGGCCGCTGCCAGCGGGCCGGCCAGGGGCTTCAGCCCGGCCAGCGCGGCCACCGGTTGGCCAGTGAAGTCAAACGTTTGCGCGCCGTTGCCATCGACCAAACAGGCCACGGCACCGGCCGCCAATGCCTGGTGCACGAAGCGCCGCCCATCGCTGGCCAGGCCGGGCCAGGCGATGAAGGCGCTGCCGGGCTGCACCTGGCGGCTGTCACTGCACAGGCGCTGGGCGCCACGCGCGTGCAGCCAATGCACGGCGGCTTCCACGTTGGGCAACGTGTGCAAAGTCATCAGAAGCTTTCCGGCACGGCCGGCGCCTGGCGCGCGGCCACGATCTGCGGCTTCACATCCAGATCAGGCGCCACGTTCAAGGTGCGCAGCGTTTGCTGCACCACCTGGCTGAACACCGGCGCGGCCACGTCGCCGCCGTAGTAAATGCCCTTGCTGGGTTCATCGACCATCACCGCCACCACGATGCGCGGCTGGTTGATTGGCGCCATGCCCACGAACCAGGCGCGGTACTTGTTGCTGGCATAGACCTTGCCGATCTGCTTGTGCGCCGTGCCCGTCTTGCCGCCCACTGAATAACCGATGGCCCGCGCCTTGGGCGCGGTGCCGCCGGGCGCGGCAGCCAGGTGCAGCATCTCGCGCACGGCCTTGGCGGTGGCGGCGGACATGACGCGCTGGCCGGCCGGCGGCTGCGCGGTCTTGGTCATGGAGTTGGCCACCAGTTCGCCGTCGTGCGCAAACACGGTGTACGCGCGCGCCAGTTGGAACAGCGACACGCTCAGGCCATAGCCATAGCTCATGGTGGCCTGCTCTATCGGGCGCCAGGTCTTGTACGGGCGCAGCTTGCCGCGCTCGGCGCCGGGGAAGCCGAGTTGCGGCTTCTGGCCAATGCCCACCTGGGTGAACATTTCCCACATTTCGCGCCGCTCCATCTGCATGGCCATCTTCACCGTGCCGACGTTGCTGGATTTTTGAATCACCTCGGCCACCGTGAGCGCGCCGTGCGGGTGGGCGTCGCGGATGGTGCTGCCGGTGATGTTGATGCTGCCCGGCGCGGTCTGGATCACGGTGCTGGGCGTGACGCGGCCGCTCTCGATGGCCAACGCGGCGATGAAGGGCTTCATGGTCGAGCCGGGCTCGAAGATGTCGGTCAGCGCGCGGTTGCGCAGCTTGTCGTCTTTGCTCTTCAGGCGCGCGCCGGGCGTGTAGCTGGGGTAGTTGGCCAGGGCCAGCACCTCGCCGCTTTGCACGTCGAGCACCACCACGCTGCCAGCCTTGGCGCCGTGCTCCAGCACCGCGTCGCGCAGGCGCTGGTAGGCAAAGAACTGCACCTTGGCGTCGAGCGACAGCTGCACATCTGAACCGTTAACCGGGTCGATCTGCTCGCCCAGCTCGTCGATCACCCGGCCCGGCCGGTCCTTGATGACGCGGCGGCTGCCGTTGTGGCCTTGTAGCGCTTCTTGGTGCGCAAGCTCGATGCCTTCGAGCCCCTGGTCTTCGGTGTTGGTGAAGCCCACGACATGCGCCGCGGCTTCGCCCTCGGGGTACTTGCGGCGGTAGTCGTGCATGGCGTACACGCCCTTGAGCTTGAGTGCATGCACCTGCTGCCACAGGCTTTCATCGGCCTGGCGCTTGAGCCAGGCGAAGTAGTTGCTGCTGGCCAGGCGCTGCTCCAGCTCATCCGGCCGCAGGTCCACCAGGCGCAACAGGGCCCGGCGCTGCGCCACATCGGCGCTGAATTCCTTGGGGTTGACCCAGATCGAGGGCGACGGCACGCTGGTGGCCAGCAGCGCCCCGGCACGATCGACGATGCGCCCGCGGCTGGCCGGCACGACCAGCGTGTGGGCGTAGCGTTTTTCACCCTGCTCTTGATAGAACTCGCTGCCGTACACCTGGATGTAGGCCGCGCGGCCTACCAGCACACAGGAGCCAACGCCCAGCAAAAACACCAGCAGACGTGAACGCCAGGGCGGCGTCTTCGAGGCCAGCAGCGGGCTGGTGGCGTAGTTGAGCTTGCGCGGCATGGGCGTGTTGAACAGCTTGCGCGCCGCTGCTTTCATCGCCCCGCTCCCGCGGCCACGGTGTCGGTGGCGTAAAGCGTCACGGCCGGCGAGGCGGTGCGCATGTTCAGCCTTTCGCGCGCCATGCGTTCCACGCGCAGGTGGGTGGCCTGGGCCTGGCGCTCGGCATCGAGCCGCTTGTCTTCGGCGTCGAGTATGGCTTGCTCGGTGCGCGCGCTGTCGAGCTGCGAATACAGGCGCCGCCCTTCATAGGCGGTGCGCACCAGGTACAGCGCACTGGCCACCAAGGCCAGCAGCAAGATGAAGTTCAGCCGGTTCATGCACCGCTCTCCAGGCGCTGCGCCACGCGCAGCACGGCCGAGCGCGCGCGCGGGTTGGCGCGCAGTTCGCTTTCGCCGGCGCGGATGCGGGCCACCGCCAACAGCTTGAGCGGCGCGGGGGCGGCGAAGGGCGCGCGGCGGTCGAACACAGCGCGGCTTTCACGCGCGATGAAGGTCTTGACGATGCGGTCTTCGAGTGAATGAAAGCTGATCACGGCCAAACGTCCTTCCGGGGCAAGCAAGTCCAACGCGGCCTTCAGGCCTTGTTCGAGTTCTTCAAGCTCGGCGTTGAGGTGAATCCGAAGAGCCTGAAATGTGCGTGTCGCAGGGTTCTGGCCCGGCTCGCGGGTTTTGACTGCACCAGCCACGACTTCGGCCAGTTCGGTGGTGGTTCGAACAGGGCGCCCGCTTTGTCGGCGAGCCACAAGCGCCTTTGCAATCTGCCCAGCAAACCGTTCTTCGCCATGGCTGCGTATCACCTGTGCCAGCTCGCGCTCATCGGCGCGCGCCAAGTAGTCGGCCGCGGTTTCGCCGCGGGTCGTGTCCATGCGCATGTCCAGCGGCGCATCAAAGCGAAAGCTGAAGCCGCGTGCCGGCTCGTCGAGCTGCGGCGAACTCACGCCCAGGTCGAGCAGCACACCATCCAATTGCGTGATGCCGCGCGCGTGCAGTTGCGCCGCCATGTCGGCGAAGCTGGCATGCACGATGGCAAAGCGCGGGTCTTGCAGGGCCGCCGCAGCTGCCACGGCCTGTGGGTCTTTGTCGAACGCGATCAGGCGCGAGTGCGGCCCCAATTGCGCCAGCAGTGCCTGGGCATGGCCGCCGCGCCCGAAGGTGCCGTCGACATACACGCCATCGGCCGGCCCCAGCACCGCTTGCACGGCTTCCTGGAGCAAGACGGGAATGTGTTCGCATGGGTCGGTCATCAAAGGACCAGGGACTTGATCTCGGCCGGCATGCCCGCGGACACCAGGCTGGCTTCTTGCGCCGCGAAGCGCTGCTTGTCCCACAATTCGAGCAAATGACCGCTGCCCACCAACAGCAATTCCTTGTCCAGGCCCGCGGCTTCGCGCAGCTCGGGCGGAATCAGCACGCGCGAGGCGCCGTCGAGCTCCAAATCGACCGCGCTACCCAGGAAGATGCGGCGCCAGCCGGCGGCGTCCAGGCTCATTGCCAGCAAGCTGGTGCGAAAGACGTCGAACGCCGGGCGCGGAAATACCAGCAGGTAGCCGTGCGGGTGGCGCGTCAGCGTGAGCTTGCCTTCACAGGCCGCCAACAACAGCTCGCGTTGACGCACGGGCATCGAGATACGACCCTTGCTGTCGAGCAAGAGGGCAGACGTCCCCTGAAACACTGTAGCTGACACTTTTCCCCACTAATTTCCACCGCTGGGGAACTGTAACAGGGGAGAAACCCACGGGTCAACGTGTCAGCGAAATTTATTCAATGGAATCAACAACTTAGGCCTGATAGTTCACATCAGGAAAAAGTTAAGTAAAAGCAACGACTTGCGCGCGCTATTGAAAGTGTTGGGTTCGTTTTCAGGCAGGTGCAACGATTGAGATAGGCGGCAAAGTCCGCTCATCTCTTGTGTTAACCACTCACTCAGGGGGTGGTTATAAACACAGCCTAGTCGAACATCAATTCGACTGCTTGATCAACCGCCCCGACGCCTGTTGAATTGGCCGCGCATTCATCGGGTACAGCCGGGCGAAGATGTCAATCTGTTGCGGCGAAATCGGCACCGGCTGCTGCATCACAAGCCACAGCACGCCCTCGCTGCACGGCGGCGTGGTGAGCGAGCCCATGTAGGTGAAGTAGCGCCGGTCTTGTGGCAGCAACTGGTTCAGATCCATCGGTGCCTGGGCTGCGTTCTCTTCGCCTTTTTCAAGCGGCAGGTTGTTCCACACCTGCTGCATCGCGCCGTGCGCGCTGCCG
>JAYUHT010000206.1:0-2089 GCA_043766725.1 Burkholderiales bacterium
GCGAACTTCACCGAAGGCGTGCTCGCTCCGCTGAACTGGGAAGGCGACAAGAACCCTTCGACCTGGAAGGACGGCGTCGTCACCACCACCCCGGGTTTCAAGCACGCGTTTGGTCAGTTCGGCGCGGGCGGCTGGCAGGGCTTGCAGCACCCGGCCGAGTTCGGCGGCCAGGGGCTGCCCAAAACCATCGGTGCGGCCTGCATTGAAATGCTCAACAGCGCCAACATGAGCTTTGCGCTGTGCCCGCTGCTGACCGATGGTGCGATCGAGGCCTTGCTGACGGCCGGCAGCGCCGAGCAACAAGCGCTGTATCTGCCGAAGATGATCTCGGGCGCGTGGACCGGCACCATGAACCTGACCGAGCCGCAGGCCGGCAGCGACCTGGCGGCGGTGCGCACCCGCGCCGAGCCGCAAGCCGATGGCAGCTACAAAATCTTCGGCACCAAAATCTTCATCACCTACGGCGAGCACGACATGGCGGACAACATCGTCCACCTGGTGCTGGCCCGCGTGGTGGGTGCGCCCGAAGGCGTCAAGGGCATCAGCCTGTTCATCGTGCCCAAGTTCATGCTCAACGCCGACGGCTCGCCGGGCAGCCGCAACGATGCCCACTGCGTCAGCATCGAGCACAAGCTGGGCATCAAGGCCAGCCCCACCGCCGTGCTGCAATTCGGCGACCATGGCGGTGCGGTCGGGTACCTGATCGGCGAGCAGAACCGTGGCCTGGAGTACATGTTCATCATGATGAACGCGGCGCGCTACGCGGTCGGTGTGCAAGGCATCGCCGTGGCCGAGATGGCTTACCAGAAGGCAGCGCAATTCGCAAAAGACCGGGTGCAAAGCCGCCCGGTCGACGGCTCGCTGCCGGGCAGCGCCGCCATCATCAACCACCCCGATGTGCGGCGCATGCTGATGACGATGCGCGCTTACACCGAAGGCTGCCGCAGCATGGCCTTCGTGGCTGCGGCCGCGTTCGACGCATCGCACCACCACGCCGACGCCGAGGTGCGCAAGCAAAACCAGGCCTTCTACGAGTTCATGGTGCCCTTGATCAAGGGCTTCAGTACCGAGATGAGCCTGGAAGTGACCAACCTGGGCGTGCAGGTGCATGGCGGTATGGGCTACATCGAAGAAACGGGTGCGGCGCAGTACTACCGCGATGCCAAGATATTGACCATCTACGAAGGCACGACGGCGATTCAGGCGAACGACCTGGTGGGCCGCAAGACGGCTCGCGACGGCGGTCGCACGGCCCGCGCCATCGCCGCGCAGATCGCCGTGACCGAGGGGGCGCTGGCTGCCAACGACAGCGTGGCTGCGCGTGCGATGCGCAAGCGCCTGGGCGCCGCGCGCGAAGCCTTCGAGCAGGTGGTGGAGTTTGTGGCCGCCAACGCCAAGGCCAGCCCCAACGCGGTGTTCGCAGGCTCGGTCCCCTACTTGATGTTGGCCGGAAAATTGATGGCCGGTTGGCAGATGGGGCGTGCCTTGCTGGTGGCCGAAGAACAGCTCTCGTCGGGCGCGGGCGACGCTGCGTTCTTGCACGCCAAGGTGGCCACCGCGCGCTTCTATGCCGAGCACATCTTGAGCCAGGTTCCGGGCTTGCGTGATGCCATCGTCGAAGGTGCCGACAGCGTCACTGGCATGGCGCTCGAATCGTTTTGAAGCGTTGATTTTTGCCGTGCTGTCGTCTTGCTGAAACCCACTGCGCTGGAGTTGCCTGTGCCGTTGCCCGCCGTTTTGAAGAATCTGCCGCTGCCCATCATCGGCTCACCGCTTTTCATCATCAGCAACCCCAAACTGGTGATCGAGCAATGCAAGGCCGGCGTGGTCGGTGCCATGCCCTCGTTGAACGCGCGGCCTGCCGAGCAACTCGACGACTGGTTGGCCGAGATCACCGAGACCTTGGCGGCTTACGACAAAGCGCATCCCGACAAACCCGCCGCGCCGTTCGCCATCAACCAGATCGTGCACAAGAGCAACGACCGGCTCGACCACGACATGGCCGTGTGCGCCAAGTACAAGGTGCCCATCATCATCACCTCGCTGGGCGCGCGCACCGATGTCAACGACGCGGTGCACGCCTGGGGCG
>JAYUHT010000207.1:0-5620 GCA_043766725.1 Burkholderiales bacterium
GGCCGCCAGGCGCGCATACACGCAGGTGTTGCGCAGGCTGCCGTCTGGCGCGCGGCGTTCGTGGCGAAGAATGCCTTCGAGCGTGAAGCCGCAGCGCAACGCCACGCGCCGCGACGGGCCGTTGTCTTCATCGGTGATGAGTTCAAGTCGCGCGGCTTGAAGTTGGTTGAAGGCCAGCGTGGCCAGGGCGTTCACCGCTTCGCTGACCAAGCCCTGGCCGGCGCGCGAACTGCGCACCCAATAGCCGACTTCCAGCTTGGGCGTCGACCATTCCGGGCGGTGCAGGCCGCTGCTGCCCACCAGCTCGCCGCCGGCCTTGTCAAACAGCAGGTAGGGCATGTCCTTGCGGGCCACGAAGTTGGCTTGCGCGGTGCGGCAGTAAATCTCGGAGCGTTCAGTGCTTTGCTCGGCCGCCACCCAGGGCAGCGAGGCCAGGAAGCGGCGCAGCTCGGGCAACGATTCAAGCACCGCGGCGTGCAGCGCCGGCCCGTCGCCGGTCTGCGGCGGGCGCAGCAACAGCCGCTCGGTGTGCAAGGTGCCGGGCAGGTCGAGCAGGAGCGGGTCGGTCATGATCGGTACTGGCTAACGTTCGATGAGACTTGACGGTCAAGGCTGCCGCGCCATGTGCGCCGGCAACTTGCTCCATGGCAGCTCGGCCGGGTCGGCCGCCATCGGCCCCGGCGCCTTGGCCACCAGGATGTGCGCGGCAATCGGTGTGAAGGCGGCGCGAAAGTGCACCGAGCTTTTGTTCACCAGCAGCTTCATTGCTTCGGGCGCCACGCCGAGAAAGCGAAACAGATCCAGGTCGAGCATCTGGCACTGGCCGCTCACCACGTTGATCAGGATGCCGTCGATCTCCAGCCCGGCGCTGGCACCCAGGTGCAGCGTGGCGCCGGCCGTCATGGGGCCGTGCAGGGGCACCACGCCGTCGCTCAGCGTGCGCACCGTGAACACACCTTGAACCGGCGGGTCGGTGGGCCGGCCGTCAAACCCGGCGACCGAACGGCCCAGTGCAAGCTTGATGCGCGCGCCCACGCCGGCAGCGTGCGCAGCTTGCGCAGCGGCGGGGTCGAACATCAGGCCCAGTGCCACCTGCTGCGGGAAGCGCCGGCCCGCGCCCGCGGCCAGCAGGGCGTGGAGCAGGCCGGTGGTGTTGGAATCGGCGCCAGCGCCGGGGTTGTCTTGCGTGTCGGCAATCACCACGGGTTTGTCAGCTGCAGCGGCAAGTTTGAGCGCTTCATCAACCGCCTGGGCCGGCGTGTACAGCGTCATTTTCCAGTTGCCGCGCCCGGCATCAAGCTCGGCGCCGAGCTGGGCCACCACCTCGTTCACGCGCGCGGCATCGGGGCCGTGGCCGTGCAACACCGGGCCGCATTCATCAAAGTCGGCGGCCGGAAAGCCCATCGCAAAACTCAGGTGCACGCCGCTGGCGGTGTCCAGCTCGGCCAGGCGGCGGTACACGCCGGCGGCCGGCTCCATCATCGTGCATTGGGTGTTCAGCGGCAGCAGGAAAGGTGCGCGCCAGGAAGCGCTGTGCCAGGGCGTGGCGGTGTCATGGCATTGCGCCAAGATGGCCGCGGCGCGGGCGCCGGTGGCCGCGGCGTCGACATGCGGGTAGGTGCGGTAGGCCGTCATGGCGGTGCAGTGGGCCAGCATGCTCGCGGTGACGTTGGCGTGCAGGTCCAGGCTGGCCACCAGCGCCATGGCCGGGCCGATCACGCCGCGCAGGCGTTGCAGCAGCTCGCCTTCGGCATCGTCAACCTGCTCGGCCACGGCGGCGCCATGCAGGTCGAGGTAGACGGCGTCGAAGCCACCGCGCGCCGCATCAGCCACGATGGTTTGGGCGATGCGCTCGAACGCGTCTCGCGTGATGTGGGCTGACGGGCTGGCACCGGCCCAAAGAGACGGCAACAGTTGCCAGCCGCGCTGGCGCGCGCTGCGGATGAAGCCACCCATGGGCAAGCTGGTGCCGCTCAGGGCGGCGAGCATGGCCTCACCCTGCACGGCCGCCGGGAAGGCCGAGCCGCTGGTGAAGGCCGACCAACCGGCCTTGCTGGGGGCGAAGGTGTTGGTCTCGTGCTGGAAGCCGGCGACGAAGATGCGCATAGAGGTTCCTGTTATGGTCGGTCGCGCAGGGCGCGCAGTGAGGCAGCTTGTGCCAAGGTGGCCGCATGGCCGGCTTCGATGGCGAAGCGCCGATAGCCCTGCGAGGCGCCGGCGTAGTAGCCCAGGTCAACGTGGATCAGCACGTCGGCCTGCGGCGTCTGCGCATCGGTGCGCTGGCGCGTGAGGCGGTCACCTTCGCGCCATTCGTCCGGCACGCTGGGCGGCGTGGCCTCGGGTTTGGCCGAGACATCGACCGCGATCACGCGCTGCGCCCCCAGCGCGCGCGCCGCCCACACGGGCACCGGGCTGGATTGATCGGCGTCGATGAACAGGCGCTCGCCCACGGCCACAGGCGCCATCAGGTCGGGTTTGGCGCTGGATGCGCGCACCGCCCAGCCCAGGCTGCCGCGCGTGAAGGCCACCGTTTCACGCGTCGCGGCATCGGTGGCCACGGCGGCGAACGGGCGCTTCAGGTGTTCGATGTTGCGCACCCCGGTTCGATCTTGCAGCCACAGCGCCAAGCGTTCACCGCGCAGGCGCAGGCTGCCGTCGCGTGCCAGGTCAGCCATCTGCCACCAGGGCAGTTCATACGCCAGCGCTTCAAGCGCGGCAGCGTTGTGCCCGGCCACCCACAGCGCGCCGATCAAGGCCCCGGCGGAGCCGCCCACCACCGCATCGGGCACGATGCCCAGTTCTTCCAGCGCCTTGAGCACGCCGACATGGGCAAAGCCGCGCGGCCCGCCCGCGCCCAGCACCAGCACCAGGCGCGGCTTGTTGGGCCACGGGGCGGCCTGCGGCGGCGCGCCCGCGCTGCGCCAGGGCGCGACGAGCAGCCACAGCAGCAGCGCCACAGCGGCCAGCAACAACACGGCCAGCCCGCCGCCCAGCCAGCGCATCACGAGGGCACCGCCAACGCGGTGCCGGCTTGCAAATACGCCAACTCCGCCGGCGTAAAGCCGGCTTGGCGGCGGGCCGGCAGGTTGAACGGCGGGCGCAGGCGCGGCGCGTTGTGGCGTTGCGCCAGCAGCGCGTAATGCGCCTGCGCATCCAGGCCTTGGGCATCACACAGAAAGTGATACCAATGGTTGCCCACGGCGACATGGCCGATTTCATCGCGCAAGATCACATCAAGAATCGCCACCGCGCGCGCATCGCCCGCGCGCGCCAGCTTGGCTTGCAGCGGCGGCGTGGCATCCAGCCCGCGCGCTTCCAGCGTGCGCGGCACCAGGGCCATGCGGGCGGTGATGTCGTGGCGCGTGCGTTCCACCATGGTCCACAAGCCGTCGTGCGCGCTGAAGTCACCGTAGTCATGACCCAGGCTGTTCAGGTGTTCGCGCAGCAACATGAAGTGCAGCGCTTCTTCTTGCGCCACACGCAGCCAGTCGAGGTAGTACGCGGCGGGCATGCCGGTGAAGCGCCACACGGCGTCGAGCGCCAGGTTGATGGCGTTGAACTCGATGTGGGCAATGGCATGCAGCAGGGCCGCGCGGCCCAGGGGCGTGGCCAGGCTGCGCTGCGGCACGTCTTTGGGTGCCACCAGCAGCGGGCGCGCCGGGCGGCCGGGCAGCGGCTGGGTCGCTTCGAGCACGGCGCTGGGTTCGATTCGCCCCCCAGCCGGCAAGGCGCGCGCCGCCTCCGCCTTGGCCGCGGGGTCGGCCAGGCACAACACCCGCAAGGCCTCGGCTCTGAGCTCCATCCTTAGAATTATGGGTTGCAAAAAACCGGAATCGTGATGGCCCTCTACCAGCTTGAAGACCGCGTGCCCGAGCTCGACCCCACGGCCTGGGTGGCTGAAAGCGCCAGCGTGATCGGCCGTGTGCGCATGGCCGCCGGCGCCAGCGTGTGGTACGGCTGCACCGTGCGCGGCGACAACGACTGGATCACCATCGGCCGCCACACCAACGTGCAGGACGGCAGCGTGCTGCATTCCGATGACGGCGTGCCCCTCACCCTGGGCGAAGGCGTGACAGTGGGCCACCAGGTCATGCTGCACGGCTGCACGGTGGGCGACGGCTCGCTGATCGGCATCCAGGCCGTGGTGCTGAACCGCGCGCGCATCGGCAAGCGCTGCATCGTGGCGGCCGGCGCCATCGTCACCGAGGGCAAAGAATTTCCTGATGGCTCGCTCATCATGGGCGCGCCGGCCAAGCTGGTGCAGGCACTGTCGCCCGAACAGCAGAGCTTGCTCGACCGCCTGGCTGCGCATTACCTGATTCAAACCGAGCGCCACCGCACGGGTCTGAAACGCCTGGCCTGATGCCGACTTGATGTCCGGCGTGATGCTCGATCACCTGCATCGCTTCTACTTCGACGGCCTGCCCGTGCGCGGGTTGCTGGTGCAACTTGGTGCGAGCTGGCGCGAGCTGCAAACGCGCCGCGCGGCCCTTGGCGCCTGGCCCGAGCCGCTGCGCAACCTGGTGGGTGAGCTGGCCGCGGCCGGCGTGCTGATGCAGGCAAACATCAAGTTCAATGGGTCACTGGTGTTGCAACTGAATGGCGATGGCCCGGTGAAGCTGGCGGTGGCCGAGGTGCGCCACGACCTGAGCTTTCGCGCCACGGCCAAGCTGGTGGGCGAACTGCCGGATGACTTGCCAGATGACTTGCAAACGGGCGCCGGCCTGGAGGCCATGCTCAACGTGCACGGCCAGGGCCGCTGCGCCATCACGCTTGACCCTGAAGAGCGCCTGCCCGGCCAGCAGCCTTACCAAGGCGTGGTGCCTCTTCACGTTAACCATGGCGACCAGCGCGAGCCGCTGCAACATTTGGCCCAGGTGCTGGAGCACTACATGCTGCAAAGCGAGCAGCTCGACACCCGCCTGGTGCTGGCGGCCAACGGCGAGCGCGCCGCCGGCCTGCTCTTGCAGCGCATGCCCCTGCAAGGCGCAGGCAACCTGGGCGCGCGGCGTGAAGACGAAATTGGCCTGAATGAAGACTTCACGCGCATCGCCTTGCTCGGCGGCACGCTCACGCGCGACGAATTGCTAGGCCTGGATGCTGAGGCGCTGTTGCACCGCCTGTTCTGGCAAGAACGCCTGGTGCGACAGGCGCCGCAGCGGCCGCGCTTTGCCTGCCGTTGCACGCGCGAACGGGTGCGCAACATGCTGCGCAGCCTGGGCCAGCCAGAAAGCGCCAGCTTGATCGCAGAGCGCGGCATGGTGGAAGTGGGCTGCGACTTTTGCGGTGAGCAGTACCGCTTTGATGCGGTTGACGTCGGCGAGCTTTTCACCACACCACCCAACCAGGCGCCGGGCTCGAACAGCGTCAACTGATTGCAGTGCACCTCACGGTGCCGCCGGCAAGGCCTGCAAGCGGCGCACGGCCGAGCCCACGATCACCAGCGCTTGCACCATGAAGCCGGCAAAGGCCAGCGCCAGGCAGGCCGGCGCCCCCCACTGCGCGCCCACCGCCGCGCCCAGGGCTGCGCCCAATGGCCGCGCGCCTGAGTTCACGGTGAGGAAGATGGCCGACACGCGCCCGAGCATGGCGCTGGGGGTGACGGTCTGGCGCAGCGTGG
>JAYUHT010000208.1:0-5611 GCA_043766725.1 Burkholderiales bacterium
CGGCGTAACGCGCGTCGGCCACCAGGTTGCGGCCCAGTTCATGGCCGCCCTGGCGCAGCCGGTCGATGAAGTATTGCGACAACTCGGTATAGCCCTGCGGGCCGGCATTGAGTGCGGCCAGGCGGCGCGGGCGGGCTGCTGGTGGCGCCGCCGTGGTTTGCGCGGCGGCCCATGTGGCCAGGGCCCAGGCCGGCAGCCCCAGGTAATGACGGCGCTTCATTCGATCACCTCATCAGCACTGAGCAAGACAGACTGCGGTACCTTGATGCCCAGTGCGCGCGCACCCTTCATGCTCACCACGAGTTCGAGCTTGGTGCCTTGCTCGAAGGGAATGTCACCCGGCGGCGTGCCTTTCAAGACCTTGTCGACCAGCGCGGCGGCGCGGCGGAACAGGGCCGGCCAGTCACCTTGGTACGACACCAGGCCGCCGGCATCAAGGTAATCGCGCCCGCCCCAGGCGGAAGGCAGACGGTGCTTGAGCACCCAGGCGCCTAGCGCCTGCCGGTGGGTCCAGAAAACGGTGTCGGCCAGGATCACCACGCCTTGCAGGCGCTCACGCAACATGGCTTCGAAGGCGGCCGCAAAATCCTCGGCAGCGCGGGCCTCGAACATGCGCAGCTCCAGGCCCAGGGCGCCTTGCCAGGCAGGCAACTGCGACTCAAGCACGGCACGCCGCAGGGTGAGGGGGTTCATCAAGATGCCCAGGCGGCGCGCCTCGGGAACGATGTCCTTGAGCAACTGCAAGCGCTTTTGCACCAGGCCGTCGAACGCCGTGGACAAGCCCGTGATGTGGCCGCCCGGCCGTGCCACGCTTTGGGCCAGGCCCGCCGTCACAGGGTCATCCACGCCCACGGCCACCACGCGCAGGCCTGCCGCGCTGTCGCGTGCCAGTTGCGCCGGGCGTGGGCCGATGGTCACCAGCATGTCAGGTCGCGCGGCCACCAACTCGGCCAGCAGGCCGGGCAAGCGCTCGGGCTTTCCTTCGGCCCAACGCAGGGCGAGCGTGTAGTGGCGCGACTCCACGTAACCCAGTTCAACCAAGCCGTGGCGCAACGGGTCGACGAAATTACGCAAGGCAATTGCATCGCCCGCGGTGCCACCCAGTAAAGCGATGCGCCAGGGGCGCTGCTGGGCCAGGGTGAGCGTTGGCCAAAAGGCCAGTGCGCAAGGCAGTTGGCGGCGCTTCATCAGCTCACCTCATCATCTCGTTCGTGCTTATGTTTGCGAAGGCCACCAAGAGATCAATCCAGCCCGAGCTTGATGCGCCGCGCCACTTCGCCCCACTTCTGCGAATCAGCCGCCAGCACGCGCGCTGCTTCGGCGGCTGTGCTGCCCACCACGGCCTGGTCGCTGGCCTTGAGTTTCTCGCTCACGTCAGGCGCCTTCAGCGCATCCACGAAAGCCTGCCGGAATCGGTCAACGATTGAATCAGGCACGCCGCGCGGCGCAAACATCACCAGCGCGAATTCAGCGCGCAGGCCGGGCACGCCGGCCTCGGCCATGGTCGGCACATCGGGCAGCGTGGGCGAGCGCTGCGCGCTGGATACTGCCAACGCCACCAGCCGGCCGGCGCGCACATGCGGCAGCACGGTGGGGCCGGCCAGCAGGCCACAGTGCACCTGGCCACCGATCACGTCTTGCGTGGCCGGCGCCGGGCCTTTGTAGGGCACGTGGGCCATCTCGAAGCCGGCCATGTGCAGCAGCAACTCCATCGACAAATGCCCGGGCACGCCATTGCCACCCGAGGCATAACTCATCGGGCCGGCCTTGGCCTTGGCGATCAGTTCAACCAGTGTCTTCACGCCCACGCCTGGGTGGCACACCAGCGTTTGGCCGAACTGCGTGCCGATGCTCACCGGCAGCAACTCCTGCGCCTTGAAGCCCATCTGCTTGTAGACATGCGGGTTCACGGTCACGAGCGTGTCGGTGCCCCACAGCCACGTATAGCCGTCGGGTGCAGCGCGCGCCACTTCAGCCGTGCCCAGGTTGCCACCGGCGCCGGGTTTGTTGTCGATGACGATGCTTTGCTTCAGGCTGGCCTGCATCCTTTCTGCTGCCAGGCGCATGACCATGTCGCTGGGCCCACCCGGTGGAAACGGCAGCACGATGCGGATCGGTTTTTCGGGCCAAACCGGTTGCGCCATCAGCGGCAGCGCCAGACATGTGGCGAGCAGAAGAAGAAGACGTCGACACAGCATGCAGGGCTCCTGGGTGAGTGCCGGGTGCGCAGGCGACGCAGCACCGGCCCGGCATTCTGCACGCGGCGCAGGCCATACAGTCACGCTCATCCAAGCTGCACGCCGCACACCCATGAAAACCTACGCCATCGCCACCATCCCCGGAGACGGCATCGGCAAAGAAGTGATTCCTGCCGGCCAACAAGTGCTGCAAGCCTTGGCCACCGCCAGCCGAAGCTTCGCCTTCGAATTCGAAAACTTCGATTGGGGCGGCGACTACTATCGCCAGCACGGCGTGATGATGCCGGCCGATGGCCTGGCCGCGCTGCGCCACAAAGACGCCATCCTGTTCGGCAGCGCCGGCGACCCGCACATCCCCGACCACATCACCCTGTGGGGCCTGCGCCTGAAGATCTGCCAGGGCTTCGACCAATACGCCAACGTGCGGCCCACGCGCATCCTGCCCGGCATTGACGGGCCCTTGAAGCGCTGCGGCCCGAATGATTTGAACTGGGTCATCGTGCGCGAAAACTCCGAGGGCGAATACGCCGGCGTGGGCGGGCGCGTGCACCAGGGCCACCCGATCGAAGCCGCCACCGATGTGTCGATCATGACCCGCGCCGGTGTTGAACGCATCATGCGGTTTGCGTTCAAGTTGGCCGAGTCGCGGCCGCGCAAGCTGCTCACCGTCGTCACCAAGAGCAACGCGCAGCGCCATGCCATGGTGATGTGGGACGAGATTGCGCTGCAAGTCAGCCAGGAATTTCCGGCCGTGAAGTGGGACAAGGAACTGGTGGACGCCGCCACCGCGCGCATGGTCAACCGCCCGGCCACGCTCGACACCCTGGTGGCCACCAACCTGCACGCCGACATCTTGAGCGACCTGGCCGCGGCACTGGCCGGCAGCTTGGGGCTGGCGCCCACCGGCAACATCGACCCCGAGCGCCGCTACCCGAGCATGTTCGAGCCCATCCACGGCTCGGCCTTCGACATCGTGGGCCAAGGCCTGGCCAACCCGATTGGCACGTTTTGGTCAGCGGTGATGATGTTGGAACACCTCGGAGAAGAAAGCGCTGCACAACGTTTGATGCAAGCCATTGAGCAGTGCACCGCCAACCCCAAGCTGCACACGCGCGACCTGGGCGGCCAGGCCACAACGGTTGAAGTGACTCAGGCCGTTTGCGCGCTGCTGGGTGGCTGAAGTTCTTCTGCCAACGCTGCCAGGGCCAGCTCGTAGCCCAGCGGCCCCAGGCCGCAGATCACACCCCGCGCGGCCAGCGAAACCAGCGACTTCTGGTAATGCACCTCGCGGCGGTGAATGTTGCTCAGGTGCACTTCAATGATGGGCAGCGCGCAGGCCTTCAGCGCATCAAGAATGGCCACCGAGGTGAACGAGTAGCCCGCCGGGTTGAACACAATGCCCGCGGCGCGCTTGCGGGCCTCGTGAATCCAGTCGATCAGCTCGCCTTCGTGGTTCGACTGGCGAAACTCCAGCGCCAAGCCCAGGCGTTGAGCGGCGGCGCGGCAGCGTTGCTCCACATCGGCCAGCGTGGCATGGCCGTAGATGTGCGGCTCGCGCTCGCCCAGCAGGTTGAGGTTGGGGCCGTTGAGGATGAAGATCGTTGGCATCGCTAGTGCCTCCTCGCCTTGCTACCGCCCCAGCTCCTTGGCACTCACCCCGCCAATGCCCCAGTTCTCTTTGGGCATTTCATGAATCCACACCCGCACGGTTTCCTTCGGTGCGCCCACTGCCTCCATCAAGGCCTGCGTCACCTTCTCAAGCACGGCTTTTTTCTGCTCCGGCGTGCGGCCTTCGAGCATGTAGATCTGGGCAAAGGGCATTTGAATCTCCTGGAACGTTAGAGGATGCTGCGCACCACGCCGCCTTCAACCCGCAGCGCGGCGCCGTGGATGGCACCGGAAAGTGGCCCGCAAACGTGGGCCACCAGAGCGGCCACTTCTTCGGGTGCAATGAAGCGGCGGATGAGCGAAGTGGGCCGCGCGCTGCTGAAGAACTGCGCTTGCGCTTCGGCCACGCTGGTGCCGGCGCGTTTGGCGGCACCTTCGAGATAGGCCTGCGCGCCTTCGGTGAGCGTGGGCCCGGGCAGCACGGAGTTCACCGTCACGCCACAGGCCACGCAGGTTTCGGCCAGGCCGCGCGCCAGGGCGATTTGCGCGGCCTTGGTCACGCCGTAATGCAGCATGTCGCCCGGCGGGTTCACGCCCGATTCGCTGGAAATGAACACCACCCTGCCCCAGCCCCGCGCCTTCATGGCCGGCAGCAAGGCGCGTGTCAGGCGCACGCCGCTCATCACGTTGGCGTTGAACAGGCGCATCCAATCGTCATCGGTTTGATCAGCGAATGCGCGTTGCTCGTAGATGCCGAGGTTGTTGATGAGGACATCGACCTCGCCCGCCGCGCGCACCACGGCATCGGCACCCGCCGCCGTGGCCAGGTCAGCGGCCACGCCCTGCACGGCAGCACCGGGCACCGCTTGCTGCAAGCTGCGCAGCGCCTGTTCAGTGCGGGCGCCATTGCGGCCGTTCAGCACCACCGCCGCGCCCTGTTCGGCCAGAGCCAAAGCAATGGCATAACCGATGCCTGAAGTGGAACCGCTGACCAGCGCGCGCCGGCCGGCCAAGGCTTGATGGTTGAGCGTGCTCACGGGCAACGATCAGACAAAACGCATGGACACATTGCCCAGGTCTTGAAAGCGCACGTTGATGTGGTCGCCTGTGGCCACGGCAATGGCTTCGGTCACCCCACCGGTCATGATGAAAGTGCCGGCCGGAATGTGCTGGCCGCGCGTGCCCAAATGGTTGGCCAGCATGGCCACAGCGGCAGCCGGGTGGCCCACCACGGCCGCGCCGGCAGCCATGGCCACGATCTGGCCGTTCTTTTCCAGGCACACGCCCAGGGTACGCAGGTCAAGTTCAGCCAAGTCGCGCGAACGCCCGCCGACCACGAAGCCCGCGGCCGAAGTGTTGTCGGCCACCACACTCTTCAAGTCGAACTTGAAGTCGCGGTAGCGGCTGTCGATGATCTCTACCGCAGGCAGCACGAAATCGATCGCGGCCAGCACGTTGCCCAGGTGGCAGCCCGGCCCGTAAAGCGGCGCCTTGGTGACGACACAGATTTCGGCCTCCACCTTGGGGTGGATGAAGTCAGCCAGACGAACTTCGCTGCCTTCAGCGCGCGCCATGCTGGCGCTCATGAAGCCGAAGCAGGGCACGTCAACGCCCATTTGCTTCATCTTCGCAAATGAGGTGAGGCCGGCCTTCAAGCCCGCGCATCTGTCGCCGGCGCCTTCCTTGCGTGCGCGGATGACGTCTTGAATGTCATACGCATCGGCCCAGACCATCTCAGGGTGGGCGTCGGTGATCTTTACCACGTCGCGCACTTGCAATTGCGCGGTCTCAAGGTGTTCGGCCAG
>JAYUHT010000209.1:0-5608 GCA_043766725.1 Burkholderiales bacterium
CAGCATCTTGTCGCGCCCCATGCGCTGGATGGCGCCGGCGTCAATGCCGGAGTCGCTCACCACCACCATGCAGCGCGTGCCGGCGATTTCACCAATGCCGGTGATCATGCCGCCGCCAGGCACGCTTTTGTCGGGGTCAGTGGTGTCACACAGCCAGCCGGCCAGCGACGACAGTTCAAGCCACGGCGCGCCGGCATCGAGCAGCCGGGCCAGGCGTTCGCGCGGCAGCAACTGGCCGCGTTTGTCGAACAAGGGTTTGGCCTTGGCGCTGGCCGCGGCGGTGCGTTGTTCCAGTTCACGCAGGCGCGCCACCAGGCCATGCATGGCGGTGGCTTGGGCCTGGAAGCTGGCGCTGTGAGGGCTGAGGTTGGAGCTGAGTGCAGGCACGGTTGAGATTCAGGATGCGGCAGGTTCAGGGGTGCCGTCAATGGGCATCGCCCGGCATTGTGCGGGCGCCGTGGCAGCATCAACATGAACGGCACCCGCGTGCTTTTTTGAGGCTTGACCATGACAGAGAAAATCGTCCGCATCGGCAGCGCCTCGGGCTTCTGGGGCGACACGGCCAGCGCCGCGCCGCAACTGGTGGCGCGCGGTGACGTGCAGTACCTGGTGTTCGACTACCTGGCCGAAGTCACCATGTCGATCCTGGCGGCGCAGAAGGCGAAGGATGCGAGCCAGGGATATGCGCGCGACTTCGTGCACATCACCATGAAGGCCTTGCTGCCGCAGCTCAAGGCGCGCGGCATCAGGGTTGTGGCCAATGCCGGTGGCGTGAACCCGCTGGCCTGCCGCGACGCGCTGGCCGCGGTGGCGGCCGAACTCGGCATCGCGCTGAAGATCGGTGTCGTGCTGGGTGACGACCTGCTGCCGCGCGCCGCTGAATTCCGCGCACGCGGCCTGACTGAAATGTTCAGCGGCGCGCCGTTCCCGGCCAAGCCGGCCAGCATCAACGCCTACCTGGGTGCCACGCCGATCGCCGCCGCGCTGGCCGCGGGCGCCGAGGTGGTGATCACGGGGCGCTGCGTGGATTCCGCCGTCACGCTGGGTGTGCTGATGCATGAATTCGGCTGGCGCGATGACGAGTACGGCAAGCTTGCCCAAGGCACCCTGGCCGGCCACCTGGTGGAATGCGGCGCGCAGTGCACGGGCGGGCTGTTCACCGACTGGGAAGCGGTGCCCGATTGGCATGACATCGGCTTCCCCATCATCGAGGCGCAGGCCGACGGCAGTTTCGTCATCACCAAGCCGCCCGGCACCGGTGGGCTGGTGACACCGGCCACCGTGGCCGAGCAGATGCTGTACGAAATTGGCGACCCGCGCGCCTACCACGTGCCCGACGTGGCGTGCGACTTCACCGCCGTGCGCTACGCCCAGGTGGGCGAACACCGCGTGCAGGTCAGCGGCGCCACGGGCCGCGCGCCCACGGCCACGGCAAAAGTCAGCGCGACTTACATGGACGGTTATCGCAACGCCGCGTTCCTGACCATCGCCGGCGAGCAGGCACCGGCCAAGGCGCGGCGCACGGCTCAGGCGCTGCTCAAGCGCATCAAGGGCATGCTGGCCGAGCAGGGCTTGCCGGGCTTCAGCGAAGAGCGCGTGGAAGTGCTGGGCGGCGAAGACATGTACGGCGCGAATGCTGGTGTGGCGCCGCGCGAAGTGGTGTTGAAGATGGCGGTGAAGTCGCCGTCGCGCGCCGCGCTTGAACTCTTCGGCCGTGAGTTTGCGCCGGCGGCCACGTCGATGTCGCCCGGCACCACGGGGCTGGTGGGTGGCCGGCCTGAGCCGTCGCCCGTGATTCGGTTGTTTTCGTTCCTGCTGCCCAAGGCCGAGTTGGCGGTTTCTGTGGTCGTGGAGGATGTCGCGCAGGGCGTGGCGCTGGCGTCGCAAGGTGGCTTCGACGCCTCACTCTTGCCCGCCGCCCTGCGCCACCCGACCGCGCGGCTGGGTGAGTTGAGTGGCCTGCGCCAGGTGAAGCTGATCGAGCTGGCGCATGGCCGCTCGGGCGACAAGGGCGACAAGGCCAACGTCGGCATCCTGGTGCGCCGGCCCGAGCACCTGGCCTGGTTGTCTGCCTGGCTCACGCCGCAGCGGGTGGCGCAGTGCTTTGCGCACAACGGCCCCAGTCAAGTGGAACGTTACGACCTGCCGGGCACGGCGAGCATGAATTTCCTGTTGCACGATGTGTTGGGCGGTGGCGGCATGGCGTCGCTGCGCACCGACAACCTGGCCAAGTGTTTTGCGCAGGTGTTGCTGGGGCTGGCGGTGCCGGTGCCCGACGACTGGGTGCTCTGAGCATGGCCCTTGTGTTCAAGGCCGCGCCCAGCCGCGGGGGCTCGTGCGCCCACGCGTGGGCAGCGGTGAAATTGGGTACTAAGATCGCGCCGCTAAAACGATGTCAACCATTGGGGTGCAGATCATGACTTGGTTCATTCGCGCGCTGTGTTTCATGGTCATCGCCTGCACTGCCACGGCGCATGCCGCCGAGGTCGCAGCGGGCAGCATCAAGCGGGTCGAAGGCGCGGTCAGCATCTTGCGCGCCGGGGCCACGATCAGCGCCACGCCGGGCACGCCAGTGCTCGTGGGCGACCGCATCCGCACCACCGCTGACGGCGCCGTGGGCCTGGCGCTGGCCGACGACACCTTGCTCAGCACCGGGCCCAACACCGAGCTGGTGATCAGCGCCTTCCAGTTCAACCCCACCACGCAAGAGGGCAACCTGCTGGCACGTTTGCTGCGCGGCTCGCTGCATGTGGTGACGGGGCTGATCGGCAAGGTCTCGCCGCAGAACATGAGCATCCAGACGCCCAGCGTCGTGCTGGGCGTGCGCGGCACCGAGTTCATCGTCCAGACGGAAGGTGAGGGGTCGTGAAAGCCCGCACCTGCGCCGCGCTGGCTGCCATTTTCCTGGCCGCTTGCGCCAGCCCGCCGCCGCCGCCCCCACCGCCGCCGCGCGTGAGTGACCGCATCGTGCTGCTGCCCCAGCCCGACGGCACGCCCAGCGCCTTGAGCTTGAAGGCCGGCCAGACCGAACTGGTGCTCAGCACGCCCTATGCCACGGCCCAGGTGGCCGGCGGCGCGGCGCAGGCCGGCAGCACAACGGCCGAAGAAGTCAACCAGCGCTTCGGCCCGTTGTTGCAGGCCGTGCCGCCGCGAGCCGTGTCGTACCTGGTGTACTTCAACACCGGCAGCAACGAGCTCACGCCGGCCTCGCAGGCTGAGCTGACACGCATGCTGGCCGCGCTGGCCACGCGCCCGGCGCCCGAGGTGATCGTCATCGGCCACACCGATCGTGTCGGTGCGCTCGAGGCCAACGACCGGCTGTCGCTGGCGCGCGCCGAGCTGATCCGCGCCCGACTGGTGGCCGCCGGCGTGAACGCGCAGAGCATCACGGTGGTCGGCCGCGGCGAGCGCTTTCCGCTGGTGCCCACGGCAGACGAAGTGGCCGAGCCGCTGAACCGCCGTGTTGAAGTCAAGATTCGATAGCGTTCGCAGTTTCTTTCGCCGCTGGGCCAGCCCGCGTGTGGTGCGGCCGCTGGTCGGCCTGGCCATCACGGCCGTGCTGTTGGCGCACACCGCCGGGGTCTGGTCTCAGCCCGCGCTGGTGCGCCTTGAGGGCTGGCTGTATGACGCCCGGGTGCGCCTGTTTGCGGCCAACGAGCGCGACCCGCGCATCGTCATCATCGACATCGACGAGCGCGCGCTGGCTGAAGTGGGGCGCTGGCCGTGGGGGCGCGACCGCCTGGCCGAACTGGTCGGCCGCTTGTTCGACGAGCAAGGGGTGAGCCTGCTGGGGCTGGACATGATCCTGGCCGAGCCCGACCAAACCACCGGCCTGCCGCTGATCGAGCACCTGGCGCGCGGCGCGTTGCGCGACGACGCCACCGTGAGCACGGCGCTGAAGGCGTTGCGCCCGCGGCTCGACCATGACCAGCGCCTGGCCGACAGCCTGGCGCGCTACCCGGTGGTGTTGGGTTTTCACCTTTCGCGTGGCCTTGGCGCTGCGCGCAACGGTGTCTTGCCGCCGCCCATGATCCAGGCCAAGGAGATGGGGGTGAGCGCCGGAGCGCTGACGAATTGGACCGGCTTCGGCGCCAACCTCGCGCTGTTGCAAGCCGCCACCACACAGGGCGCGGGCTCGCTCAATGCGCTGGTCGACCCCGACGGCGTGACCCGCCGCGCCCCGCTGCTGGCCCGCGTGGGCGACGAGGTGCACGGCGCCTTTGCCCTGGCGCTGGCGCGCGCCTGGTTGGGCGGGCCGGCGCTGCAGGTGCACACCGGCCTGGACGGGTGGCTCAGTGGCGTGGCGCTGGCCGGGCCGCGCGGCAAACTTCAGGCTGCAGCCGACGCGCATGGTCTGGCGCTGCTGCCGTTTCGCGGGCCGCAAGGCCAATTTCAGTATGTATCGGCGGCCGATGTGCTGGACGCCCGGCTGGCTGCAGGCAGCCTGCGCGGCAAGATCGCGCTGCTGGGCACCACGGCGGCGGGCCTGCTCGATTTGCGCAGCACGCCGGTGGGCGAGGCCTACCCCGGCGTGGAAGGGCATGCCAACTTGTTGTCGGGCCTGCTTGACGGCAGCCTGCGCCACACCAGCGCCGATGCGCGCGCCATCGAAACCCTGCTCGTGCTGGGCATCGGTGGGGTGATGATCTTCGTGCTGCCACGCTGCCGCAGCCTGGTGGCCAGCGTGACCGCACTGGTGCTGTTGCTCGGGGTGCTGCTGTTCGGTGGCTGGGCCTGGCAGGCCTGGCAACTCGCGCTGCCGCTGGCTGCCGCGCTGGCCGCGGTGGTGCTGCTGTTTGGTGTGTACATGTTCTTCGGCCAGTTCGTCGAGCTGCGCTCGCGCCGCCGCCTTGAAGCCCTGTTCGGCCGCTACGTGCCGCCCGAGTTGGTCGACCTGATGAGCCGCAACCCGGCGCACTACGACATGCAGGGCCGTGCCGAGGTGCTCAGCGTGCTGTTCGCCGACGTGCGCGGCTTCACCGCCATCAGCGAAACCATGGCGCCCACCGAACTGGCGGCGTTGATGAATGAATTCTTCACAGCCATGACCACCCTCGTGCGCCAGCACCGCGGCACGCTCGACAAATACGTGGGCGACGCGCTGGTGGCGTTCTGGGGCGCGCCGGTGTATGACGAGCAGCATGCCCAGCACGCGGTGGCCGCGGCGCTGGCCATGCAGGCTGCACTGCCGGCGCTGAACGCGCGCTTCGCCGCGCGCGGCTGGCCGGCGCTGCAGGTGGGCATGGGCATCAACAGCGGCACCATGGTGGTGGGCGACCTGGGATCGCACCAGCGCCGCGCCTACACCGTGTTGGGCGACGCGGTGAATGTCGGCGCGCGCTTCCAGACGCTGTGTGAAGAGCAAGGCGCGCACATCATCATCGGCGAGGCCACCCATGCCCTGTTGCGGGGCTGGCCCTGCCGCGAGTTGGCGCGCATCACCGTGCGCGGGCGCGCCGCGGCAGTGACGATCTTCGAACCGTTGGCCCGCTGAACGCCGTTTCTGGCGCGCCACGCGCATGAGCTCATCCCCCTCGGGGGGCCGAGCCCGGACGTAGAACAGTCCCTGCGGACTGTTCTACCCCTGCGAGGGCCGACCGGCATGCTT
>JAYUHT010000210.1:0-5597 GCA_043766725.1 Burkholderiales bacterium
GGCCACGGGAGCACCCTCACCTCGGGGTAGCGCGCGGCCAGCACGTCGCGCAAGGGGTGCTGCGCGGCCAGTGCCAGGCGCTTGACCTTCAGGCTGGCCAGGTCCCAGTACAGCGGGGCGTCGCTGCGCGCCACCAGCATGTAGGGCATCTCCACGTAGGGCGCAGAGAAGGCGAACTCCTTGCGGCGCTCGCTGGTCAGGGTGAGGAAGGGCACGATGTCGATCGTGCCCTTGCGCAAGGCGTCGAGCATGGCCGCCTCGGGTAGCGGCGTTGGACCTAGTCGTTCGAGATGTTGCCGCGCTCCAGAGCGTAGCGCGCGGTTTCCAAGTCGAGCCCTTCTTCAGCGCCGACGCTGCCCATGCGCCCGAACAGCGCGCTGACCATGGGCGTGGCACCCAGCGTGTATTCAAGGAACTGGGTGCGCCGGGCGTTCACGCCCAGCGACATGAGCAGGTCGACTTCGCGGCGTTCGGCGGCCTGCATCAGCTCGTTGAAGCTGCCATACACCAACGGGCGCAGGCGCAGGCCAAAGGCGCGCGCCAGGGCCACCAGCAAGTCAACGTGGATGCCGGAGATCTCGCCCCTTGATAGCGGCCGATGGCCCAAGCTGGCACCGTGCGGGCGCGTGTCAGTGCCGGGAACGGCGCAGGCGGCAAACGGGCTCCTGGCCGGCAGGGCGCCGGGCGGGCGCAGATTATCGTCGCGGTTAACTGCCGGCTATCCCCTGGTTGCGCCGGCGCTTCGGGTGCCGCGCCACGGTGGGCGGCGTCAGTGCACGAGCGCGCGGCGCGCCCGGTGCAGGCGCACGAACAAGTTGTCTTGGCTGATGTTCAAGGCGCGGCAGACCTCTTCAGTGCTGTGCTCGTGGATCAGGCGCAGCTCCACCGCGCTGCGCAGGCCGGGGCTCAACTGCTGCATGCGGGCCAGCACGGCGGCCAGGCGCTGGCGCTGTTCGGCCACCTCGTCGGGCAGCGGTTGGGGGCAGGGCAGCAAGGCGGCGGCGTGCGCGCTGTCCTCATCGTCGTCCAAGGCGTCATAGCGGCTGCGCTGGCGGATGAGGTCGACGATCTTGTGCTTGAGCACGCCCACCAGCCAGGTGCGCAGGCCCGAGCGGCCGGCAAAGCGGGCGTGGCCGGTGAGCACGGCTTCGAACACGTCGTGCACCAGGTCTTCGGCCAGCGCCGCGTCATGCAGCCGGCGCTGGGCAAAGCGCACCAGGTAGCTGCGCTGGGCAAACATCTCGTTCCAGTCGGCAGTTTGGGGCAGGGTGGCGGCGGCGTTGGCGGGCACGGCAGCAAGGGCGGCGGGCATGTGGGACTCCGGCGGGGTTGGGTCGATGGCCCGACTTTGCGCATGCGCCCTCACGCGCTGCTCACCGAACCTCACAGGCAGATCACATCGGCGAAAGAAGTGGAGTAAGAGGCGGCGTAAGAAGCGCTGTGCCGGCCGCGACAATCCGGCCATGGCGCACACCATCCTCGTGGCCGAAGACCAGGCCGACATCCGCGAGCTGTTGGCGTTGAACCTGCGCCAAAGCGGCTATGACGTGCTGGCCGTGGCCGATGGGCCGGCCGCCCTGGCCGCGCAAACGGAAGCGCCGCGCGACCTGCTGCTCCTCGACCTGATGATGCCGGGGCTGGACGGCCTGGAGGTGTGCAAGGCGCTGCGCGCGCGCGGCAGCAGCACGCCGATCCTCATGCTCACCGCCAAGGCCACCGAACTCGACCGCGTGCTGGGGCTGGAACTGGGCGCCGACGACTACCTGACCAAGCCTTTTTCGCTGGCCGAGCTGCTGGCTCGGGTGAAGGCCCTGCTGCGCCGCGCCGCGCTGCTGCGCGCAGCGCAGCAAGCACCCGCCGGCGAGGCGGTGGTGCGCAACGCCGAGCTGGAAATTCGCCGTGCCCAGCGCGAGGTGCGCCTGGGCGGGCGCGTGCTCGACTTCACCGCGCTGGAGTTTGATTTGCTGCTGTACTTTGCCCAGCACGCGGGGCGGGTGTTTTCGCGCAGCCAGTTGCTCGACGCGGTGTGGGGCTACAGCCACGATGGCTACGAGCACACCGTTACCACCCACATCAACCGCCTGCGCAACAAGCTTGAAGCCGACCCGATGCGCCCGCGCATCATCCTCACCGTGCGCGGGGCTGGCTACAAGATGCGCGAGGCCGTGGCTTGAGCATACGGGTCGAGCGCCGGGCCGCCATGGGCCACAGGCCCATGGCCTTTGGCAGGCACAAACAGTCCGCAGGGACTGTTTGTGTCCGGCCTCAGCTCCCAAGCCGGCCCGTATACCCTCGGGGGATCGACCGAAGTACCCTTCGGGCGAGGGGCTCACATGAACGTTAGAGCCAAGATCGCCTGGACGATCGTGGCCACCGGGCTGCTCACCGCATTGGGCGTGGTGGCCACGGTGCTGGCGGGCTTCCAGCGCTTCGAGCATGAAAGCAGCTACTACCGGGCCAGCGCTTTCTTGGAGCGCGTGGTGATGACGGTGCCCGACATGCTCGAAGCGCATGAACGCCGCGGCGAGGAGTTCACCGAATTCCTGCGCAGCCTGGTGTTGTTGGAGCCGGACACGCAACTTTATTTGCTCGATGCCAACGGCACCGTGCTGGCCACCAGCGGGCGTGCGCCGCTGGTGGGCGTGAAGGTCAAGCTCGCGCCGGTGATGCTGGCCGCCGGCCGCGAGCCCATGCCGTATGTGATGGGCGACGACCCCGAGCGCATGGAGGCCGACGCGGTGATTGCCGCCAAGCCGGTGCGCCGCAGCACCATTGGCGCCAGCGCGGCCGTGTCCGGCTACCTGTACCTGGTGTGCCACAAGCCGGCGCTGCCGCAGGGCCGCTTGCAGGCGCTGCGCGCCAGCCTGGCCTGGCCCACCCTGGGCAGCTTGCTGGTGCTGGTGGGCTTGACCACGCTGCTGGCCGCGGCAGTGGTGGCCAGCGTGACGCGGCCGCTGCGCCAACTCAGTGATGCCGTGGCCACGGTGGCGCGCGTAGGCCTGGGCAGCGGCGCCACGGCGGCGTTGCCGGCCTTGCCGGCCAGCACGCGGCGTGACGAATTTGGCCGCCTGGCGCAGGGCTTCAGCGCCATGCTGGCGGCTTTGCAGCAGCAGTGGCAGGCGCTGCAGCGGCTGGATCACTTTCGCCGCGAAGGCGTGTCCAACCTTTCACATGACTTGCGCAGCCCGCTCACGGCCACCGCCACCTGCCTGGAAACGCTCGACGCCCGCCTGGCCGGCCAGCCGCAGCGCGAGGACGACCGCGCCTTGCTGGCCGTGGCGCTGCGCAACACGCGCAACGCGGCGCGGCTGGTGCAGTCGCTGGGCGACCTGGCGCAGCTCGACGAGCCGCAGTTCAAGCTGCACCGCGAGCGCGTGGATCTGAACGAGTTGCTCGACGACATCGCCCTGCGCTTTGCCGCCAAGGCGCAGGCCGCGGGCATGAGCCTGGGTGCGGACTTGCCCAACGAGCCGGTGGTGGCGCAGGTGGATGTGCAGCTCATCGAGCGCGCCGTGGCCAACCTGGTGGACAACGCGCTCAAGCATGGCGGCCCCGGCGTGGCCGTGCGCCTGAGCGCCGAGGCCGGCGCGCGCGAGGTCACGCTGTGCGTGGTGGACAACGGCGCGGGCATCGCCGCGGCCGAGCTGCCGCATTTGTTCGACCGCTTCTACCAACCGCGCCACTACGCCGCGCCGGCCATGGGTGAGGGCGGCAAGGGGCTGGGGCTGGCGATCGTGAAGCGCATCGCCGAGCTGCACGGCGGCAGGGTTGAAGTGCTCAGCACGCCGGGCCACGCCACGCGGGTGACGCTGTGGCTGCCGCTGGACGCGGCGGTTTGATCAACCCATCACCGCGGCCATGGCCTGCGCCGTGCGCTCCAGGTTGCCCGGGTTCAAGCCGGCCACGCACAAGCGCCCGGAACGCACCAGGTAGACCGCGAATTCATCGCGCAGCCGGTCCACTTGCTCAGGGCTCAGGCCGGTGTAGCTGAACATGCCGCGCTGGCTGAGGAAGTAGCTGAAGTCGCGCCCCGGCACCTTGGCGCTGATGACGCCGTGCAGGCCCGCGCGCATGGCCAGCATGCGCTGGCGCATGGCTTCAAGTTCGCCTTCCCACTGTGCGCGCAAGTCAGGTGAAGCCAACACTGTGGCCACGAGCTGGCCGCCGTGGATGGGCGGGCTGGAGTAGTTGCGCCGCACTGTGAACTTCAGTTGGCCGAGCACATGCTCGGCCTGCTGCGCATCGGGGCACACCACGCTCAACGCGCCGGCGCGTTCACCGTACAGGCTCATGCTCTTGGAAAAGGAATTGGCCACGAAGAAGCTCAAGCCCGCGGCGGCCAGGGCGCGCACGGCGTAAGCGTCTTGTTCAATGCCATCACCGAAGCCTTGATAGGCCAGGTCGACATAGGCGACGAGACCGCGCTGCTTGAGCAACGGGATCAGCTCGTCCCACTGCGCGCGCGTCAAGTCCACCCCGGTGGGGTTGTGGCAGCAGGCATGCAGCAGCACCACGCTGCTGGCCGGCACGGCGTTCAAGGTTTGCAGCATGGCCGCAAAGCGCACGCCGGCACCGGCCGGGTCGTAATATGGATAGGTGTGAACGGCGATGCCCGCGCCTTCGAACATCGAACGGTGGTTGTCCCAACTCGGGTCGCTGACCCACACGCCGGCGCCGGGGAACCATTGCTTGATGAAATCGGCCCCCACCTTCAGCCCGCCCGAAGAGCCCACGGTTTGCAGCGTGGCCACGCGGCCCGATTGCACGGCTTCATGCCCAGGCCCGAACAGCAGGGCCTGCACCGCGGCGCGAAAGTTGGCCGCGCCTTCGATGGGCAGATAGGGCTTGGGCCCGCCGGCGGCCACCACGCGCTGCTGCGCCGCGGCCACCGAGGCCAGCACCGGGATGCGGCCGTTGTGGTCGAAGTAGATGCCGATGCTCAGGTTGACCTTGCCCGGCCTTGGGTCAGCCAGGAAGACTTCGTTCAGCGCCAGGATGGGGTCGCCGGCGAACGGCGGAACGTGCTTGAACATGGTGATTGCAATCGTTAGGGTTTCGCGGCCAAGGCCAGTTCGATGTCTTTGCTCAAAGATTGCGGCGCATCGGCTGGGGCATAACGTTTGAGAACGTGGCCATCGCGGCCGATCAGGAACTTGGTGAAGTTCCACTTCACGGCCGTGCTGCCCAACAGGCCCGGTGCCTGCTGGGTAAGCCATTGCCACAAGGGGTGGGCGCCGCCGCCGTTGACGTCGACTTTGGCCATCAGCGGGAAGCTCACGCCGTAGTTCAGTTCGCAAAACGAGGCGATCTCATCGTTCGCGCCCGGGTCTTGGCCGCCGAACTGGTTGCTCGGGAAGCCCACGATCACCAGGCCCTGCTCGCGATACTGCTGCCACAGCGCTTCCAGGCCTTTGAACTGCGGCGTGAAGCCGCATTGGCTGGCGGTGTTGACGATCAGCAGCACCTTGCCGCGTTGGGTCGATAAATGCGCCGGCTTGCCTTCGATGGACAGGGCCTCGAAGTCATAGATCGTGCGCGGCGTGGCAGCGGTGTTCATGGCGGGCCTCCTGGCTTGGGCGGGTGGCCATTATCTGGAT
>JAYUHT010000211.1:0-5588 GCA_043766725.1 Burkholderiales bacterium
AAACCGGTGCGCGGCGGCGCTCGACACGCCAAGTGGCGGCACTGGAGGCAAGCATTGCTTGCGTGCGGCGGCCAGGCGTGGAGCAGGTGCGAGCCAACATGTTGCGAAAGATTCTAGGGTCTGTTGACATATGAATCGCACCCGCGTGAAGGCCCAGAACGGCCCCAATCTAGGCGCCAAGCGGAACCGGACCGGTGGTCCGGTGAGCATTGGCAACGACGAGTGGGGCCGTTCTGGACCTTCACCCTTCGGGCCGCTGCATCCCCATGCGCAGGCGGGCGTTGCACCTCTAGCCCAGGCGGCCAGCCTGGGCGTCGAGCCGCGCCTACTCCTGCGCATGGGGATACACCGGCGCGGGCGTGATTCATGTGTCAACAGACCCTCAGGAGTTCTTCCCTATGATCACCGGTCATCGTTCACTGGCCGAGCAGCCGATTCCAAGCACCATGCCAAACCGCAGCGTGTTCTTCGTTTCAGACGGCACCGGCATCACGGCCGAGACCTTCGGCAATTCGATCCTGGCGCAGTTCAGCGTGCACCCGCGTCATGTGCGCCGTCCGTTCATCGACAGTGTTGACAAGGCCTGGGCGGTGCTGATGGAGATCAACGAGACCCAGGAGCGCGAGGGCCGCCGGCCCATCGTCTTCATCACCTTGGTCAACGATGAAGTGCGCAGCGTGTTCACCACGCAAACCTGCAACGGCCTGGTGCTGGACATGTTCCGCACCTTCATCGAGCCGCTGGAAGAAGAGTTCAAGGTCAAGTCGAACCACCGCGTGGGGCGTTTTTCTGACGTGGCCAAGAGTGAGGAATACCACGGCCGCATCGAGGCCATCAATTTCTCGCTGGCGCATGACGACGGGCAGTCTTCCGTCAACCTGAAGAGCGCGGATGTCATCTTGGTCGGCGTGAGCCGCAGCGGCAAGACACCGACCTCGCTGTACCTGGCCATGCAGCACGGCGTGAAGGCGGCCAATTACCCGCTCATTCCAGAGGACTTCGACCGCCGCTGCCTGCCGACCTCTCTGGCGCCGCACAAAAGCAAGTGCTTCGGCCTGACGATCGACCCGGCGCGTCTGTCGCAGATCCGCCATGAACGCCGGCCGGCCAGCACCTACGCCTCGCTCGATAACTGCCGCCATGAGGTGCGCGAAGCTGAAAGCATGATGCGCCGCGAAGGCATCGCCTGGCTGTCTTCGACGCACAAGTCGATTGAAGAGATCGCCACCACCATCTTGCGCGACATTCAGCCGCAGCGGCTCATCTATTGAGTTGCTGGCAGGACCATTCGTACAGCAGGATCGCCGCTGCCGCGGCCACGTTGAGCGACTCTTCACCGCCAGGCTGAGCAATGCGCACGCTGCCGCTGCACAGTGCGCGCAGCTCCGCACTCACGCCCTGCCCTTCATGCCCGAGCACGAAGGCCGCATGCGCCGGCAGCACGGCTTCATGCAGTGCCACGCCGGCATGCGAGTCGGCAGCCAGGTAGGCCAGGCCCAAACCTTCGAGTTGAGCCACGTTCAACGCTTCGCACAAGTGCAGCGCGAAGTGCGCGCCCATGCCCGCGCGCAGGACTTTCTGCGACCACAGGCCGGCCGTGCCCGACAGTGCCAGCACCTGCTGCACACCCAGCGCGGCGGCGCTGCGCAGGATGCTGCCCACGTTGCCGCTGTCTTGCAAACGATCGAGCACCACGGTGGGCAAGCCAGGGCGCGGCGCGACGTCGCTTTGCAAGGCCACCAGGCCGCCCAGGCCTTGCGGCGACGGCAGGGCACTCAAGTCCTTGAACAGCGCGTCGCTGAGCACGGCGCAACGCGGCACCTGCGCCATCACGCTGCGAGCGCCGTCGCTGCCCGCCGCGCTTTCGCTCACCACCAGTTCCTGCACCAATCGGCCCCGCGCCAGGCAGGCGCGCAGCAGGTGGTCGCCTTCCAGCCACACCACACCCAGCTTGCGGTAGGCCGTGCCTCCACGCACCAGCTTGCGCAGGCGCACGTGCAGCGGGTTGTCGCGTGAACGAATCACCAAGGTGTTCAACAGACTGGTGCCGCAGTTGGCTTGAGCCGGCTCACCCGCACACCGCCTTCACCGGCGCAAAGCTGCGCCGGTGGGCCGGGCAGGCGCCGTGTTGCTGCAGGGCCAGCAGGTGTGCCGGCGTGGGGTAGCCCTTGTGGGCATCGAACCCATAACCGGGGTGCGCAGCGTGCAGCTCCAGGCACAGGCGGTCGCGGTGCACCTTGGCCAGGATCGACGCTGCCGAAATGGCCTGCACCTTGGCATCACCCTTGACGATGGCCTTGACCAGCATGTCGAGCACCGGCGCCCGGTTGCCATCGACCACCACGCGGTGGGGCCGCAAGCGCAAGCCCTGCACGGCGCGGTGCATGGCCAGCAAGGTGGCTTGCAGGATGTTCAGGTTGTCGATCTCGGCCACGCTGGCCAGCGCCACGCTGCAGCACAGCGCACGGGCCTGGATCTCGTCGTACAAGGCTTCACGCTTTCGTGGTGACAGCAGCTTCGAGTCGGCCAGACCACGAATCGGGTTGCGCTCATCAAGGATGACCGCCGCGGCCACCACCGGCCCGGCCAGCGGGCCGCGGCCGGCTTCGTCGACACCGGCCACCAGGCCGGGGCTGCCCCAGCCCGGGCCGAGGCTGTCAAACCTGAAGTGCTTGCGCGATGGCATCGGTGGCCTTGCGCGCTGTGTCTTGGCGCAAAAGTTGGTGAAGTTCAAGGAAGCGATTCTGAATGCCCTGCACGCGGCTCGCGTCATCGAGCAGGGCCAAGGTTTCGCGCGCCAGGGCGGCAGGTTCGCAGCGCTCCTGGATCAACTCGGGCACCACGAACTCCTGGCACAGGATGTTGGGCAGGCCCACCCAGGGTTGCAGCTGCTGGCGCTTCATCATGAGCCAGCTCAAGGCATGCATGCGGTAAGCGATGACCATGGGGCGCTTGAACAACGCCGCTTCCAGCGTGGCCGTGCCGCTGGCGATGAGTGTGATGTCGCACGCGGCCAGCGCGACGTGCGAGCGGCCTTCGAGCACCATCACGTCGAGCTGCGGGGCGTGCTGCACACGCAGCGCTTCGATGCGCGCGCGCAGCCCCGGCGCGGCGGGCAGCACGCAGCGCAGGGTGGGCCGCTGCGCCTGCATCAGCACCGCTGCACGCAAGAAAACCGGTGCGATGCTTTCGATCTCGGAGACCCGGCTGCCCGGCAGCAGGGCCAGCACCGGGGCCTGCGGCGACAGACCAAAGGCCGCACGGCTGGCCTCGCGCGGCGGCTGCAGGGGGATGGCATCAGCCAGCGGGTGGCCCACGTAGCTGGCGCGAATGCCGTGCTGCGCCAGCAGCGCGGGCTCGAACGGAAACAGGCACAGCACGTGGTTGGCGGCGCGCGCCATGGTCGCCGTGCGGTGGGCACGCCAGGCCCAGATTGACGGGCACACGAAGTGGATGGTGCGCACCCCTGCGGCCTTCAGGCGCGTTTCCAACCCGAGGTTGAAGTCGGGCGCGTCAACGCCGATGAAGGCATCGGGCTGGTCGCGCAGCAGGCGTGCGCCCAACTCCTTGCGCAGCTTCAGCAGGCCCGGGTAGTGACGCAACACCTCAACATAACCACGCACAGCCAGCCGGCTGCTCGGCCACCAGGCCTGGAAGCCCTGTGCCACCATCTGCGGGCCGCCAATGCCTTCGCACTGCAACTCAGGCCAGCGCTGTTTCAGCCCGCCGAGCAGCAGGCCGGCCAGCAGGTCGCCCGAGGCTTCGCCGGCCACCATGGCCAGGCGGGGAGAAGCGCTGGGCATGCCGCTCAGCGCACGATGCCGCGTTCGGCCTGGGCCAGAAAGCCCAGCAGCATGTCGGCGTCGTCCAGCACCAGCGGCGCGCTCTCGCGCAGTGCAGCGATGGCGGCCGTGGCATCGGCCAGGCTCAGGCCCTGGCGGTACAGCAGCCTGTGCATCTGCTTCACCAATGCCAGCCGCTCGGGGCTGAAGCCACGGCGGCGCAAGCCTTCTTGGTTGATGCCGGTGGCTTGCGCCGGGTTGCCCGCCGCTGTCATGTAGGGCGGCAGGTCTTGCGACAGGCGGGTTTGAAAACCGGTCATGGCATGCGCGCCCACGCGCACGAACTGGTGCACGCCGGACAAGCCGCCCAGGAACACCCAATCACCCAGGTGAACATGGCCACCCAGTTGGGTGCTGTTGGCGATGATGGTGTGGTGGCCGATTTGGCAATCGTGCGCCACATGCACATAGGCCATGATCCAGTTGTCGTTGCCGATGCGGGTGCTGCCGCCACCTTGCACCGTGCCGGTGTTGAGCGTGCAGAACTCGCGGATGGTGTTGTCGTCGCCAATCTCAAGCCGCGTGGGTTCGCCGCTGTACTTTTTGTCCTGGGGTGCAGCGCCGATGCTGGCGAATTGAAAGAGGGTATTGCGCGCGCCGATGCGCGTGTGACCTTCGACGACGCAATGCGCACCAATGCGCGTGCCGGTGCCGACTTGGACATGCGGCCCGACAACGGCATACGGGCCCACGGTGACATCGGCTGCGAGTTCGGCCCGCGCGTCGACCAGGGCCGTGGCGTGAATGCTGCTCATGACCGGCTAACCATTCAGGCGATCTTGCGCATGGTGCACATCAACTCGGCCTCGGTGGCCGTTTGGCCGTCGACGCTGGCGCGCACCACGTACTTGTAGATGCCCGCCTTGGCGCGGATGATGGTCGATTCAAGGATCAGTTGATCGCCGGGTTCGACCGGCCGCTTGAAGCGCGCGCCGTCGATGCCCACGAAGTACACCACCGTATCGTCGCCCGGCTCTTCACCCAAAGACTCAAACGAAAGCAGCGCCGAGGCCTGCGCCAGCGCCTCCAGCATCATCACCCCCGGCATCACCGGCCGGTGCGGAAAGTGGCCGCTGAAGAACGGTTCGTTCATGGTCACGTTCTTCAACGCCTTGATGCGGATGTTCTTTTCAAGTTCCAGCACACGGTCCACCAGCAAGATGGGGTAACGGTGCGGCAGCATCTTCATGATGCGGTGAATGTCCATTCGCGTGCTGATCATTTGAGCTTCGTCTCCAGGGCCCGCAGCCTCTCGCGCAGCGCATACAACTGGCGCAGCGCGGCTGCATTTTTTTGCCAACTGGCATTGTCATCGAAGGGAAACAGGCCGCTGTATTGGCCGGCCACGCGGATAGAGCGCGTGACCACCGTGCCCGCCGAGACGTGAACGTGATCCACCAGCTCAAGGTGGCCCAGGATGATGGCCCCGCCGCCCACTGTGCAATGGCGCCCGATGCGCGCGCTGCCGGCTATGCCCACGCAGCCCGCCATGGCGCTGTGCGCCCCGATGTGAACGTTGTGCGCCACTTGAATGAGGTTGTCGAGCTTGACGCCGTCTTCGACCACCGTGTCGCCAAGCGCGCCGCGGTCGATGCAGGTGTTGGCGCCAATTTCCACATCGTCGCCAATGCGCACCGCGCCGAGTTGCTCGATCTTTGCCCAGCGGCCTTCGTGTGGTGCGAAGCCGAAGCCATCGGCTCCGATCACCGCACCCGCATGCACGACGCCGCGCGCACCGATGCGGCA
>JAYUHT010000212.1:0-5582 GCA_043766725.1 Burkholderiales bacterium
CACCGCGCGCGCACTGGCCCAGGCCGGTTTGCCGGTGCGCGAGGTGGCCGATGTGACGCAATTCCCCGAAATGCTCGACGGCCGCGTCAAGACCCTGCACCCGCGCATCCATGCCGGGCTGCTGGCGCGGCGCGAGTTGCCGGCCCACATGGCCGCGCTGAAGGAGCACGGCATCGGCACCATCGACCTGCTGGTGGTCAACCTCTACCCCTTCGCCCAGGCCACGGCGCGGCCCGACTGCACGCTCGAAGACGCGATTGAAAACATCGACATTGGCGGCCCGGCCATGCTGCGTGCCGCGGCCAAGAACTGGCCCGACGTGACGGTGGTGATCGACCCCAGCGATTACGCGCAAGTGCTGGCCGAATTGCGCAGCGGCGGCGCCACCACGCGTACCACCCGTTTTGCGCTGGCGCGCAAGGTCTACGCCCACACCGCGGCGTACGACGGCATGATCAGCAACTACCTCAGCAGCTTGCACGCCGGCTGTGAAGACGCGCTGCACAGCGTGCCCGCGCGCAGCGAGTACCCGGCGGTGTTCAACCTGCAATTGCACAAGACGCAGGACATGCGCTACGGCGAAAACCCACATCAAAGCGCCGCGTTCTACCGTGAAGCCCAGCCCGCCGTGGGCCTGCTCGCGGGCTGGCAGCAGTTGCAGGGCAAGGAGCTGTCGTACAACAACATTGCCGACACCGACGCCGCCTGGGAATGCGTGAAGAGCTTCGGCGCCGCGCAGCCCGCCTGCGTCATCGTCAAGCATGCCAACCCCTGCGGCGTGGCCTTGGGGGCGACCCTGAGCGAAGCCTATGCCAAGGCCTTGCAGACCGACCCCACTTCGGCCTTCGGCGGCATCATTGCCTTCAATCAAACGTTAGACCAGGCCACCGCCGAAGCCGTGGTGCGCCAGTTCGTTGAAGTGCTGGTGGCCCCGGCCATCAGCGCCGAGGCCCGTGCCGTGTTCGCGGGCAAGCAGAACATGCGCCTGCTCGAAGTGCCACTGGCCGAAGCGATGAACGCGCTCGACTTCAAACGGGTGGGCGGCGGCATGCTCATGCAAGGCGCCGACTCGCGCAATGTGGCCGCGGCCGACCTGCGCGTCGTGACCAAGCTCGCGCCCACGCCGGCGCAGATGAACGACCTGTTGTTCGCCTGGAAGGTGGCCAAGTTCGTGAAGAGCAACGCCATCGTCTTTTGCGCCGGCGGCATGACGCTGGGCGTGGGCGCGGGCCAGATGAGCCGGGTCGATTCGGCGCGCATGGCCAGCATCAAGGCCGCCAACGCCGGCCTGTCGTTGCATGGCGCGGCCGTGGCCAGCGACGCCTTCTTCCCCTTCCGCGACGGGCTCGACGTGGTGTGCGAAGCCGGCGCAACGTGTGTGATCCAGCCCGGCGGCTCGATGCGCGATGCTGAAGTGATTGCCGCGGCCGACGAACGCGGCGTGGCGATGGTCTTCACCGGCACGCGGCATTTCCGTCACTGAGCCCAGGCGCGATACCAGCGCATGGGCTGAGCCCGCGCGCAGGCAACGGCGGCTTACCTAAACGCTGCCCTACCAACCGCGCAGTTCCTCGCTCCAGATGCCGTGTGCATCGTGATGCTCATTGAGGGCCTCAAGCAATAGCCTGTAGCGGTTGTTGAACAACGCGCGCCGCGCGGTCGGCATGCGGTGATTTGCATGCCCCGGCAATTTGTCGCCCCTCGCGCGATGAGTGGTGTCGCGCCCCTTCTGAAGCTCGGGCGTTTTGCCGCTTGCGCGCATGTGGAATCTCCAAACTTGGTCAGACTTAGATTGCCAATTTTGCCAACTACCATCCCCCCATGACCCGCGCCGACGCCATGAGCCTGCTGATCGCCACCATCGCGCGGCTGCTCACCGGCGCTCAAGGGCACTGGAAAGGTTGCGCGCCCAAGGCCGAGCAGCGCATCTACTTTGCCAACCACCAAAGCCACCTCGACTGGGTGCTGATCTGGGCCGCGCTGCCCAGCGAGCTGCGCGCGCGCACGCGGCCCATTGCAGCGCGCGACTACTGGACCAGTTCGCCCGTCAAGCACTGGGTCACCCGCGAGGTGTTCCATGCGGTGTATGTGTCGCGCCAACGCACGGATGATCAAGACCCGCTCGAACCGCTGGCCGAGGCGCTGCGCCAAGGCGATTCGCTGGTGATCTTTCCTGAAGGCACGCGCAGCAACAAGGGCCAGCCGCAACCCTTCAAGACCGGGCTGTACCACCTGGCCGAAGAATTCCCGCAGGCGCAACTGATTCCGGTGTGGATCAACAACGTGCAGCGCGTCATGCCCAAGGGCGAGGTGCTGCCGGTGCCGCTGCTGTGCACCGCCACCTTCGGCGCGCCGCTGCGCCTGGAGCCGGGCGAAGACAAGCGCGTCTTCCTGGAGCGCGCGCGCCAGGCGGTGATCGGCTGCTCACCGGGGCTCGGCGCATGAGGCGACTTGCGTCAGCCCCAACGCAGCGGGCCGAGCGCCGGGCCGCCATGGGCCGGCCCCACGCCAGCCGCGAGACGCGGCTGGCCTTCGGCAGGCGTGAATCCGTCCACAGGACGGCTTCACGTCCGGCCTCAGTCCCCTTGGGGGATCGACGGACGTACCCGTCCGTCGAGGCGCTGTCATGAACACCTTGCGCACACTCAGCGTTGGCCAGCAGGTCGGCCTGCTGTTCGTGGCCCTGTTCGGCGCGTTGTTGCTGGCCACCGTGATGCTGTTCGCGCGCTCGGTGCAGGCGCGCTCAGACGCCTCCTGGACCCGCCACACCCAACTCAAGCGTGACCTGCGCGCGCTGTGGTTAGGCGCCACGGTGTTCTGGCTGGCCTGGGCCTCGGGTGCGCTGGGCGCGACGCTGCTGTTTGCCGTGTTGTCGTTCATCGCGCTGCGCGAGTACCTGTCGCTGGCGCCCACGCGGCGGGCCGATCACCGCGGCCTGCTGCTGGCGTTTTTCGGGGTGCTGCCCTTGCAGTACCTCACCGTGGGCATGCGCCTGTTCGATCTGTTCACGGTGCTGATTCCCGTGTATGCCTTCTTTGCGCTGCCGGTGCTCAGCGCCTTGGCTAACGATCCACAGCACTTTTTGGAACGCAACTCGAAGATTCAGTGGGGCATCATGGTCTGCGTCTACGGCTTGAGCCATGCGCCGGCGCTGTTGTTGCTGGAGTCGCCCCGCTACCAGGGGCGTGGTGCCTTCTTGTTGTTCTTCCTGGTGATGGTGGTGGCCGCGGCACAGATCGCACAAGAGCTGGCCAGCCGCTGGTTGCGGCGCCGGCCGCTGGCGCGCCACATCGATCGCTCGTTTTCATTGCGCGCCTGGGGCCTGGGCGCGTTGGGCGGCGGCTTGCTGGGTGCCGCGCTGTTCTGGATCACCCCGTTCCGCCCTGAACAGGCCCTGGCCACAGCCATGATTGCCGCCGGCGCCGGCAGCCTGGGTGAACTGGTGATGAAGGCATTGAAAAAAGACGCCGGCGTGCGCTATTGGGGCAACGCCAGTTCGGTCACCGGCGCGGTGGGTTTGCTCGACCGCGTGGCCCCGCTGTGCTTTGCTGCGCCAGTGTTCTTTCACTCCGTGCGCTGGTACTTCGGCGTTTAGCGCCACTGGCCATGCGCATCCTCGGCATTGACCCCGGCCTGCAACGAACGGGCTTTGGCGTGCTCGATTGCGATGGCCCGCGCCTGGCCTACGTGGGCAGCGGCACCATCAGCACCGCCGAAGCGGACAAGGGCGATTTGCCGGCCCGGCTGAAGATCATCTTCGATGGCGTGAGCGAAGTCATCGCCACCTACCAGCCCAGCGTTGCCGCAGCCGAGATCGTGTTCGTGAACGTCAACCCGCAGAGCACGCTGCTGCTGGGCCAGGCGCGCGGCGCCGCGCTGGCCGCGCTGGTGAGCCATGGCTTGCCAGTGGCCGAGTACACCGCGCTGCAAATGAAAAAGGCCGTGGTCGGCCACGGCCTGGCGGCCAAGGCGCAGATTCAGCACATGGTGATGCGGTTGCTGGCCCTGCCTGGCCTGCCCGGCCCCGACGCTGCTGATGCGCTCGGCGTGGCCATCACCCATGCTCATGCCGCGGTTTCATTCGCGGCCTTGGCCAAGGTGACGCAGCGCCAACCCAAGGCCCATGCGCAGTACAGGCGCGGGCGCAGCTATTGATGCTGCGCGCGGGCCAGGCCAAGCCCGGCCCGCGCCTGCTTACTCACTGCGGCGCCACGCAACCCGGCAGCTTGAAGCTGGCAATGCGGGTCTGCCACCCGGCCGTTGAAGAGGCCTGACCCGCCACCGTGTAGTACTCGTTCACGTACCAGAAGGTGCAGTCGTCGGTCGGGTCCAGGTTCAGCGACGTGTAGTCACCCCAGCGGGAATTCACCGAGCGTTGTATGCCGGTGCCATTGACGATGGTGCCTTCGCCCAGCGTCATCAAGCCCAGCGCATCGCCACTCAAGCGCCCGGTGTAGCGAATGCCGGGGAAGACGGTTGTGCCATTGACCACGCTGTAACCCATGGCGATGTTGCCTTGCCTGTCCATGGCCACGCTGCCCATCCAGCGCTGAACGCCATCGCCCGGTGCAAAGGTGCCCTGCTGGTGCAGCGCATAGTTGCCGCCAACGCGGCGCAACTCATACCAGCGCATGCCCGCCACGCCCGGCGCGGCTTCCACCGACTGCGCGGTCACCATGGCCTCATGGGTCTTGAAGTTGCGGTACGCCAGGCGCCAGGTCGGCCGCTGGCGGTAGGACAGGATGTCCACATATTGCGTGACCGTCGCCCCAGGCTGGGCCAGGCAGCGCCGCCCGCCTCCCGGGCACGGAAAGATCGAATCGAACGCCGCCACCGGCAGTTGCGCCTTCAGCACCAGGCTGGCCGTGGGCGTGGAGCGCCATTTGACGCTGAGTTCAAAGACATTGAGCGCATCGAACGCGGCGCCATAGAACGCGCCGCTGTCTTGCGTGCCGACGATGGGGATGGGCGCATCCGGGTCGGGCTTTTGCTTGCCATCCACATAGGCCGGCAGCAGCCCGTCACCCACCAGGGGCAGCACGTCCGGGTCGTTGCCGTCGAGGAAGAAACCCACCATGCGGGCCTTGGCCTGACCGTTCAGGAGCTTGTTCTTTTCCAGCGCGTACACGCCGATGCCGTACTCAACGGTAGGGCCAAACTCGCGCGTGGTGATCACGTACGAATCGTTCCACAGGCCGTACTTCGGATAGTCCGGGAAGTTGGCCCCGGTCGAAAACGCGTAGCGGTAGTACGCGCCGGTGGGGTCAGAAGTTTGCGACACCGCCACGCAGTTGAAGTACTCCGGGCCGGCCGAAGTGAACTGCGACAGGATCCAGCGGTCGGCGAACTGGTCGTACACCACGATCGGGTCGCCCGAGGAGGCGGCGCAATCAGCCACGGCGAAGTCATTCCACAGCGCGCCCAGTGCGGTGGGCGGCAGCAAGACCGCGCCGGCCTTGCTGTACACGGCGAACACCAGGTTGATCATCTGGACGTAGTGATTCGGGCCCACGGCGCCCACGGGGTCGGGTGGGTTGACGCGAAAGCCGAAGACGTTAGCGTTGTCCTGGTTGCTCAAGCCT
>JAYUHT010000213.1:0-5582 GCA_043766725.1 Burkholderiales bacterium
CAAGGACACCCGGGTCATCACCCAGGGCATCACCGGCAAGACCGGCCAGTTCCACACCAAGGGCTGCCAGGCCTATGCCAACGGCAAAGCCTGCTTCGTGGCCGGCGTGAACCCGAAGAAAGCCGGCGAAAGCCTCGAAGGCATTCCGATTTTTGCCAGCGTGAAAGAAGCCGCCGGCCAGACTGGCGCCACCGTCAGCGTGATCTATGTGCCGCCCGCCGGCGCAGCCGAGGCCATCTGGGAGGCGGTGCAGGCCGAGCTTGATCTGGTCATCTGCATCACTGAAGGTATCCCGGTCAAAGACATGCTGATGGTGAAGAACCGCATGGCGCTGAAGGAAGCGCAGGGCGGCAAGAGGACCCTGCTGCTGGGCCCCAACTGCCCGGGCTTGATCACGCCCGAAGAAATCAAGATCGGCATCATGCCCGGCCACATCCACCGCAAGGGCCGCATTGGCGTGGTCAGCCGTTCGGGCACGCTCACCTATGAAGCCGTGGCCCAGCTCACCGAGCTGGGCCTGGGCCAGAGCAGCGCCGTGGGCATTGGCGGCGACCCGATCAACGGGCTGAAGCACATCGACGTGATGAAGGCGTTCAACGCAGACCCCGACACCGACGCGGTAATCATGATCGGCGAAATCGGCGGCCCCGACGAAGCCGAAGCCGCGCGCTGGTGCAAGGCCAACATGCGCAAGCCCATCGTCGGCTTCATCGCCGGCGTCACCGCGCCCGCGGGCAAGCGCATGGGCCATGCCGGCGCACTCATTTCGGGCGGGGCTGATACCGCCGAAGCCAAGCTGGCCATCATGGAAGAGTGTGGTTTCACCGTCACCCGCAACCCCAGCGAAATGGCGCAGCTGCTCAAGGCGCTGCTGTAGCCCCAGCGGCGCGCTGTGCGTAGTTTCACGATGCGGTGAAGCCCAGGCGCACGCCTACACTGGCGCCGCGCTTTCAACTGGCCGCGCCTGCGCGGCCTGCCTCTCTCGGAGACCGATATGGAAATGACCTCCGCCGCCTTCTGGGCCGCGCTGGGCTCGATCATCCTGGCCAACATCCTGCTGTCTGGCGACAACGCCGTGGTCATCGCCCTGGCCGCACGCGCGCTGCCGCCGCATCAGCAACGGAAAGCCATCTTCTGGGGCAGCGCCGCGGCCATCGTGATGCGCATCGTGCTCACGCTGATCGCGGTGGAGATGCTCAAGTGGCCGTGGTTGAAGATCGTCGGCGGGTTGCTGCTGATCTACATCGGCGTGTCGTTGCTGGTTGACGAGGGCGACGATCACCACGCCCAAAGCACTGAAGTGCGAGGCATGGCATATGCCATCCGCACCATCTTGGTGGCCGACCTGGTGATGAGCCTGGACAACGTGCTGGCGGTGGCCGCGGCGGCCAAAGGCGACACCTTGCTGCTGGTACTGGGCCTGGCCATCAGCATCCCGCTCATTATTTTCGGCAGCACCATGCTCATCAAAGTAATGGATCGCTTTCCAATCATCATCACCTTGGGCGCGGCGCTGCTGGGCTGGCTGGCCGGCGAGATGTTAATCACCGACCCAGCGGTCATCGAGCGCTTTGGCGTGCAGCCTGAATGGCGCCACCTGCTGGCTGGCGCCATCGGCGCTGGGCTGGTGGTATTGCTCGGCTGGTACCGTAACCGCCAGGCCAAGGCCACGCCGGCCTGAACGCACCGCCATGGCCGCAGCGGCGCGCCAGCTGTGAGCACCACGGCGCGAGCTTGGGGCAGCGCCCTGGCCACCGGCAGCTGCCTGGGGCGATACCGCATCGTGAGGTTGATTGGCCAGGGCGCTTCAGGCGGCGTGTACTTGGCCGCCGATGACGCCAAGCAACTGGCCGTTGCGCTCAAGGTTCTGCCCGCAGAGACCGTGGGCAATGCGGGCGCGCTGGCCGCCGAGCGTTTCCTGCAAGGTGCCGCAGCAGCACGGCAACTGGTGCATGCCGACATTGCCCAGGTGTACGAAGGTGGCGAACAAGAGGGTTGGCTGTGGTTGGCCATGGAGTTGCTGCCCGGCTGCGAGTTGGGGCGCTACACCCACGCTGCGCGCCTGTTGCCCGAAGCGCTGTGCCTGGGAATCGTCGAACGCCTGGCGCTGGCTTTGGCCCACGCCCACGAGTGCGGCGTGCTGCACCGCGACGTCAAGCCCGCCAACGTGATGGTCGACCTGCCCCGCGGCCTGGTCAAGCTCACCGACTTCGGTCTGGCCGCTGGCCACGACGCGGTGCGCACCCGAACCGGCGTGGTGCTGGGCAGCCCGGCCTACATGGCACCGGAGCAACTCGCTGGTGCGCCGCCCGATGCCAGCGGCGACCTTTACGCCCTGGGGGTGATGTTGTTCCAATTGCTGTGCGGGCGCCTGCCGCACGACCACCCGTCGTTGGGCGAACTGCTGCGCCAGGTGGCCAGCATGCCGGCACCCGACCTGCGCCAGTACCGACCGGATCTGCCGCTCGCACTGGCCGCGGTGGTGGCACGCGCATTGGGCAAGAAGCCCGCTGCGCGCCTCGCAAGCGGGCGCGAATTGGCCGCAGCGCTGGCGCAGGTGCGCACCACGCTGGCGCCGGCCGGCGCTTAAAGGTCATCCCGTTGGCCCTGCGAGGCACAATGCGCTTTGCATCACCGCGCACACCATCCTGCCCCATCACCCATGACGTTCGAGTTTTTCGACCTGGTCGACACCGGGCGCTCGCGCACCAACAACGAGGACTCGACCGCGCTGGATCTGGCGTGTTCGTTGGCCGTGTTGGCCGATGGAATGGGCGGCTATAACGCCGGTGAGGTGGCCAGCAACATGGCCACTTCGTTCATCCGTGCTGAGCTCGGTCGCTGGCTGCGCGAGGCCAGTGCCCAGGCGACCGACGCCGAAGTCAAGCGCGCCATGGAAATCTGCGTTGAAAACGCCAACCGCGCGATCTTCAATGCTGCCAATTCCAACCCGCACTACGCCGGCATGGGCACCACGCTGGTGGTGGCGGTGTTTCGCGCCGGGCGCATGATCGTGGGCCACGTCGGCGACTCGCGCGTGTACCGATTGCGCGCCGGGCGCCTGGCGCAGATCACGCGCGACCACTCGCTGCTGCAAGAACAGCTCGACGCCGGGCTCATCACGCCGGAGCAGGCGGCTTTCTCGTCCAACAAGAATCTAGTGACGCGTGCAGTGGGCGTGGAAGACACCGTGCTGCTCGATGCAAACGCACACGACATGTTGCAGGGCGACGTGGTGCTGCTGTGCTCGGACGGACTGTCCGACATGTTGGCCGACGCCAGCATCCAACAGCTGTTGCAGATGCACGACTCGTTACCCGAGACCGCCGCGGCGTTGGTGGATGCTGCCAACGACGCGGGTGGAAAGGATAATATCTCGGTGATTCTGGTGCGCTCCGGCGGTGGTGCGCACTCATCTTCGCGGTCCTGGTGGCCGTTTCGCCGTTGAGCCATGACTGGCCTGCACGCCAGCTTCCGGCAACGGCCTATCACGGCAATCTAAAGGTTCGGCATGGGAAAGCTGGTCGTTTCGCTCGATGGTGTGGTCATCAAGGAAGTGCAGATCACCAAGGACAAGACCACGCTGGGCCGGCGACCTTACAACGACATCGTCATCGACAACCTGGCGGTGAGCGGTGAGCACGCGGTGCTGCAAATGGCGGGCAACGATGTCTTCATCGAAGACCTGAACAGCACCAACGGCACCTACATCAACGGCAAGGCGATCAAGAAGCAACTGCTGGCGCACAACGACACCGTTGAGATCGGCAAGTACAAGATCAAGTACCTGGTCGAAGACGGCGCCTACGAAAAGACCATGATCATGCGCCAGGGTGCGATGGCCGCACCGGCGGCGTCAGCGGCACCGGCGTTGCAGGTGGCCTCGATCAAAGTGCTCACCGGTGCGGCCGCCGGGCGTGAAGTGGCGCTGACCAAGGTGGTCACCACGGTGGGCAAACCTGGCGTCCAAGTGGCCTCCATCACGAAGCGGCCCAGCGGCTATGTCTTCGCCCATGTTGAAGGCAGCTCGCGCCCGAGCGTGAACGGCACGCCACTGGTCAGCGACTCCATCCCCTTGCATCATGGCGATGTGATCGACTTGGCCGGCACGCAGATGCAGTTCGTGCAAACCTGAAGCGGCCTGAACCGGCGGCGCGTGACGCCCCGGGTCAACCCCGTGTGACCACCGTCACGGCGCAACGCGCCAGGCCGGTGTTGAAACAGGATTTGCCCACAAAGCACCTTGTGCATGGCGGACGCCGCGGGCACCATGCCGGCCACTGATGGCGCCAAACGCCGCAGTCCACCCCTGAACCCTGTGGCATCACATCGGCTCAGGCGCCGAACCACCGCTTGTGCCACGCCTCATGCAAATTCGTGTACTGGGTTGTTCAGGCTCCATCGCTCAGGGCAACCGCACCACGTCGTTCCTGCTCGATGATGACGTGCTCATCGATGCCGGCACCGGCGTGGGCGACCTCACCCTGGCCGAGCTTGCCGCCATCGACCATGTGTTGATCAGCCACTCGCACCTCGACCACGTGCTGGCCATCGGCTTGTTGGCCGACAGTGTGACGCGCCTGCGCAGCGCGCAACGCCGCCCGCCGATTCAGGTGCATGCCCTGCCGGCCACGTTGCAAGCCCTGCGCAGCCATGTCTTCAATGACGTCATCTGGCCCGACTTCAGCAAATTGCCGCACCCCGACAGCCCCGTGCTCGCCTTCTCACCCCTTGCCGTGGGCCAGACCCTGCAGCTGGGGCTGCGCCGCATTGAGGTGCTGCCCGCGCTGCACACCGTGCCTGCCGTGGGCTACGCGGTGCACTCAGCGCAAGGCGCCTGGGTCTACACCGGTGACACCGGGCCCAACCCGGCCCTGTGGGAGCGTCTGGCTCAATTCCAGGTCGCCACGTTGATCATCGAAACCGCCTTCGGCGACGATGAAGAGGAACTGGCGCACGTCAGCCGCCACCTGTGTCCCTCGCTGCTGCAGCGGGAGTTGCAGGCGCTGCGCGCGCCTGCGGACGTCTACATCACCCATATCAAGCCTGGCGAGATGGCTGGGGTGATGGCGCAAATCAGCGCCCAGGCCAGCGCGCACCGTGTGCGGGCCCTGGTCGCCGGGCAAGTCATGCGCATTGGGGATGCGGCGCACGCCGGCTGACATATCGTGTCAAGCCCGGCCTGGCGTTGCGAAAAATGTCACGCGCAAGGGCTGAAAAGCGTCATCTTTGCCTCGTTGATGCGGCCAACGTGCTCCAGCAGACCTGGCACGGCGCATGCGTCATGAAGATTGTGCACACCAGCACATCACTTTCAAAACGGAGGATCCAGTCATGAATCGCGTTCAAAAAGGTTTCACCCTGATCGAATTGATGATCGTCGTGGCGATCATCGGCATCCTGGCGGCCATCGCGCTGCCGGCTTATCAAAACTACATCCGCAAGGCGGCTTACAGCGAAGTCGTCTCGGCCATCACGCCCTACAAGCTGGCGGTTGACGAGTGTTTCAGCAACACCTCGGCACTGGCCGACTGCGATGCCGGCAGCAACGGCATCCCGGCCAACCCCACCGCGGTCACGGC